>JAAHHL010000050.1:0-15256 GCA_010672185.1 Caldora sp. SIO3E6
AATATCATCACTGTATTGGCTCATTACATCGGTATCACTGCTGCTATTTGGCTGTATAGTCGAGTGAATCGATGATGCTTTTAAGAGGCAGGAGGCAGGAGGCAGGAGGCAGGAGGCAGGAGGCAGGAGGCAGGAGGCAGGAGGCAGGAGGCAGGAGGCAGAAGGCAGGAGGAAAGAGGGTTTTGCTTGTTTCTGCCTTACCATAGCGGCGCAAGATTTGACCCCACACCCTACACCCCTCGCCGTCAGGCGCTTTCAAGAGTCCCACATTGTAGAGACGTTGCCTACAACATCTCTACAAGGTTTTCGCAGTTTATTCAAAACGGGGGTAACTAACCCGAATTTGGTATAGCAACTGCCAAGGCGATTAGGACAAGGGGCTTAAGCCCCTTGTTAACTTGCCTTACCTGAGAATGTCTTAACCGCCAAGGCGACTGCTATATAACTTAATTGACAAAGTGTGGCATTGTTTCAGCTGCGGTAAATAATCCATAAATGCCTCGTTGGTGTAGTGATACTCCAGCTTTGAGATAACCAAAAGCTGGACCACAGACATTTGCGGCCATACTAGTCTCATTTCCCAAGGTAAAGGTATGAGTGGAAGTCTTTCCTTCAAAAGTACGACCAGTGATTTGGACATTAGTCTTCAGGGGTTTTTGGGGATTGCGGGTATCGACAATTCCCCCAACAGTAACGCGATCGCGTGAGCAAATTCCCGCTAACTCTAACATCACATCATCAGCATGTTCCATATTCTCCAGCTTCAGGATGCCATCGGTCTGTTCGAGTAAAGCCTCCACCTCGGCGTCACTCATCCCCCTGGCTCGCTCCACATTGTAACCAGGTAGGTGAGCAATATCCTCCCGAATCGTTGCTCGATAAGCTTCCCAGTTGGCAATCCCAACTCCAAAGGTGATTTCTACCCGGTGAATCTCTGCATAACTTTGAGCCGCCAAAGCTGCTGCGGCAGTCAACAGTCCTGGAGTCGCACCACAACCAGTCATGTAGGTAATTCCCGCCTCTTGCAGTTCCTCTTGGAGCTCTAAGAGTTGCTCAACAGCACTGGTACGTTTGAGAGCATCTACCAAAACTCCCTGCCAACCAGCTTCAATAAATTGCCGTGCCACAGAAGCCATAAAGGTATTGGGTAAATTGGGCAGTGCCAAGAAATATCCATCTACAGAGGCTTGATTAATTAAGTCTTGGATAGTTTGGTTACTCAGGACACCAGCTGGCTCTAGATAACCCAATGAACCTTGGGAGCGATAGGTAGTGATACAGCTGTCGGGATTTAACCCAGCCGCATCATAGGCGTAGCCTTTCTGATCTGCTGCTGCTACCCAAAGCATCTGTTGTTTGGGAGCTAGGACTCTGGCAGCGGCTTGACCTAAACCTCCGAAGCCTAGAACACCCACTCGTATGGGCTCTGTTTTTACAGGATAACCATTGGTGGGGTTAGTTGAACTGGTAGATTGCTTTTCCATCATGATGCCTTAACACTAAAACAAAAATTATCTCAGGTTAGTAGTCAATACTGCATCGAGTCCCTACTTGACTACTGAGAAAAGTTACGCGAAACTTAACAACAGACTAGAGTATAATACTACTCAACTATTAATTTTTGTTACGTTACAACTCGCATTACTGCAAAGTCCTGCGGCTTGTAAAGCAACTGACCAGTTAACTGGTGGTTGAAAAGTTCTCAAAAGTATCGTTAGCTGTCGCCAAATCAGTGCAACAGCCCAAAATCCAGCATTGACCAAGCATTTCAACTCAAGCATGGAAACATTAGAATTCGTTATTTACCCAGATGGTCGGGTGAAAGAGAAAGTCACCGGGATCGTTGGCCGCTCTTGTGCAGAGGTGACAGCAGCGATTGAAGCTCAGTTGGGACAAGTAGTCTCTCAGGAGAAAACATCAGAGTATTACTCCCAAAAACTTGAGCAAGCAAGTCAAGTAACTGCTCAAGCGACTTTTAGCCATTGGTAAAGTTTGTTGTTCAACCTAGATTAGTATCAAAACACTATGTCACATTTCAGCAATATCAAAACTCAAATCCGTAACCTTGTATCTTTAGAAGCAGCTTTAACAGACTTGGGTATCGATTGGCAATCTGGCCCTCGTTCGGTACGAGGCTATCGCAATCAAACCCATAATGCCGAAGTAGTCATTGAGCAAGACAATAGCTATGACATCGGTTTTAGTTGGAATGGTCAAGAATACGAACTAGTTGCTGATTTACAGTATTGGCAACAGCCATGGTCTGTTGACGGTTTCCTTAACCGAGTAACCCAGCGCTATGCTTACCAGACAGTAATGAAGGAAACTTCTAAGCAAGGTTTTCAAGTGGCAGAAGAACAAAAAAATGAAGACGGCTCAATTCGTTTAGTTGTGCAACGCTGGAGTGCCTAATGTCTGATTCTTCTAGGGAACCGGAGCGTTCTGGTTTCGAGCCAGAATTAGGTGGTGTTTTTCGAGATGCACCAGAGCGTTCTGGTTTTGAGCCAGAATTGGGAGGGGTTCTACGGCAAAAGGGTGTTTATGTTGATGAAATCACCTGTATTGGCTGTAAGCATTGTGCTCATGTTGCCCGAAACACGTTCTACATTGAGCCAAGTTTTGGTAAATCCCGTGTGGTTCGGCAAGATGGTGACCCAGACCCAGTTATTCAAGAAGCAGTTGATACCTGTCCAGTAGATTGTATTCACTGGATTGATTATACGGAGCTGAAAAAACTTGAAGAGGAACGTCAGTATCAGGTAATGCCAATTGCTGGTACTCCTGTGACTGCTGCCGCTGCTACTAAAAGTCGGCGTCAGAAGCTCAAAAAACAGCTTCAGAATCGGGAAAAGAAGTAGGCTGTTAAGAATGACTGCCGACTTTTTATTAGCTATCAGCACTTTAGCCAAAAGGTTGAAGGCTGATTTTTTGTCAGCATTCCGTTTTGGCAGAAATACTTTAAACCAAGAAATCTCTATAGGGTTGGTAGCTCCCGTAGAAGGATGACCGGACGATTTTTGATTGTCCCGTCTGCTGGGTGAACGAAATTTTGGGTGGGATTTTTTGAGCTAAGTATCCCAATCTCTTCTCCCTCAGCTCCCTCAGCTCCCTCAGCTCCCTCAGCTCCCCAACCTTTTTTTCCCTCACCCCCGTCTGCTTGGGGAATGGGGGTCAAAGCAATATCAGCTTCCTGCATAGTCAGGATTTGCTATTTTAATAGCATCAAGTGAGTACTCATCTTCTTGAGTGTAAGCATTATTCATTTGATGGCTTGATAGATATAACCAAGCTTCCCGTTCTGATAGTTGTTCGGGGATAATCGTGACAATAAGTTTTGTGTTGGATTCAAGTTTGTAGGGTTCATCCAACTGAATAGACTGGCCATCAAAATGGGCTGATAGGGAAACAAGTTTCATTGCTGCGATTTGTTTAATAACACCTCCCAAGGGATTATACCTTAGTAGTGTGGTACAAAGATACCTACTTATTCTTTTTATACCTCATCCTGATGATTTTAAGATTGTGGCTTGCAGATGTTGGCTCTGCTGCCAATTCGCAATCGGCTGCAAGATCCCCGACTTCTCCAAGAAGTCGGGGATCTGAATATCACAGCGATCGCACCTAAGGAATAATCCCAGGAGTAGCTCTTTCGACCGACGCTACGCTAATATTATACCCAACGAAATCTACTCCATTGTTGGGTTTCGCTATCGCTCCACCCAACCTACTTATTCTACAATTTTAGGTGTGTCGTTCCACTACAAGGTGATATATAGGAGTTCTTTTATCCGTAAAAGTACATCCAATTTTGATAACTCTATTCCCTATTCCCCATTCCCCATTCCCCATTCCCTTTGCGAAGCATGTATAGTTCATTTCTTTGGTTTCCATACTTGATAAATAGCACCGCCAGATAACAGACTATAACCACAAGTGAGACATAAATGAAAAGGCAATAAGCCAAAATCTTGAAATAGGTATGCTAGGTAGATACCTGAAAGAGCATATAAAGCAAGCAAAATTTCGACAAAGGTAAAAAGTTTGATTTTTTTACTGAAGTATTTATTATTATACCAATTTTGGTTCTGATTAAAAATATTAAATTTGGGAGTTCTAACAAAGGTAGTATGTTTTCCTAAAAATCCCATCAAAGCAGCTATACCATTTTGTAAAGCTAGACTCATAGAAAAACACAAAAAAGCGGGAAATATAACTACAAAATAGAGTATTCTATCCGATGTTTTTAAGCACTTATTTTGGGTTGAAACAAAATAAAATAGCAACAAATGAATAAAAGCTAAAAACAAGAAATTAATGATTTTAAAAAATAAGCTAAATTCAGGATATGTATGTTTGATCAGTAAAATAGGAATACTTAAGAAACTCAAACAGAGTATAAGCATAAAAACTACTGAATTAAATAAATGAGCCATACCATGAATTTTGGTTGACCAAGGAAGCTTTGATTGCATGATATTTTTCAGATGTTTACGGGCAGTTTCTGCTCCTCCTTTACTCCATCTGTACTGCTGGGACTTGATTGCTTCAACGGCAACGGGTATTTCTGCCGGAGCGACAACATCTTCAAGGTAAACGAACTTCCACCCTCGCAGTTGTGCTCTGTAACTCAAATCTAAATCTTCAGTTAAGGTATCTGAATGCCAACCTCCAGCACTTTGAATTGCCGCTTTACGCCATACTCCAGCGGTTCCGTTAAAGTTAATAAAGTATCCTCCGGCATTTCTACCTTGTTGCTCAATGGAAAAATGCCCATTTAGGTTAAAAGCTTGAATTCTGGTAAAAAGGGAATAATTTTCATTTAAGTGGCTCCATCTTGCTTGTACTAGTCCCACTTTTTCATCGGTAAAATAGGGTAAAGTTTTTAGTAAAAAATCTGGATAAGGCAGAAAGTCCGCATCGAAGATGGCAAGATAGTCACCTTTGGCTATTTCTAAACCATAAGCTAAGGCTCCTGCCTTGTAACCTATTCTTGTAGGGCGTTGCAAGTGAGTAATATTGATGCCTTGGTTTTTAAGGTCTTGAATTTGAGCCGCAATTATTTGTGGTGTTTCATCTCTTGAGTCATCTATAACTTGAATCTCTAAGCGGTCTTTAGGAAAGTCCAAGCTGGCAATAGCATTGATTAATCTCTCAGCTACATACAGCTCATTATATATCGGAAGTTGGATGGTTACTAAAGGAAACTCTTGTAAGGTTAGTATTTTGTTGTGTTTTTTTAGTCGCTGCCATTTAAGGTAATGATAAACAAGGTGAACTTGAACGAGACTGTGGAGAAAAATCAATAACAAACAGACAAAATAAATGACTAAAATAGTAATGATGATAGTTAGGTGAAAAGAGTTCATGTTATGTATAGTAAGATAATCAGCTTTACTATAGCAAATAATAATTAGAATTTGCTGAATAAGTCATTGGCGTTCAGCTTTCAGCTTAGAACTTGTTGAATAAGTAATAAATAATCAGTAATCAGTAATTAGTGAGGATTTCAGGTTTAGGTAATCAGACAAATAACAAACAACAAATAACAAATAACAATTATTGTGCCAACTTACTGATTACAGGTATTAAATACTCAGACAAAGTGAAGGCATCTACTCCTAACTCTGTCCGTTCTTGAGCAGCTAAAATCCCTGCTTGAGCATGACACCAAGCAGCTGTTGCCACCCTTGCTGCCACTGGCTGCTCATCTCCGGCTGGTTGCGCCACTAAGCCCCCTAGGAGTCCAGTAAGTACATCACCACTACCCCCACGAGCTAGAGCGGGTGTGCTGTCAGGAATCAACCATAGAGCAGTTCCTGGATTCGCGATCGCCTTTTCCGAGCAGCGGGTCGCAATAGCAGTTCTGGCTCCTTTTAACAGGACAATGGCACGACTTAACTGGGCAGCTTTACGTACTGCACTGACTCGATCTGGTAGTAGTTCTGCCGAGTCAGGAAATAAGCGCTTGAACTCCCCTAGATGAGGGGTTAACACCGTAGGCATTCGACGAGTTAACAAAGTAGGAATAGTTCTTAATTGAGCCAGGATATTTAAACCATCTGCATCCAACACCAAAGGACAGGTAACAGTTAACACCTCTTCCACTACCGGCTTA
Organism: Caldora sp. SIO3E6; assembly: GCA_010672185.1. Taxonomy (GTDB): domain Bacteria; phylum Cyanobacteriota; class Cyanobacteriia; order Cyanobacteriales; family Coleofasciculaceae; genus Caldora. The sequence goes on from JAAHHL010000050.1 coordinate 6,116, forward strand.
GCATCCAAAGTCAAACCAGGGCCACAAGCGATCGCAGTATACTTACTCAAGTTAACTGTTTCTGGTAACTGCGCGATCGCTCCTGTTGGTGTCTCTGGACAACCAATAATTAAAGCTTCTGGCAATTGACTCACCAATAAGGGTTTCAGAGATTCTGGCACAGCAATGGAGAGCATCCCCACACCAGCAGCACGCGCTCCCAATCCCAGCAAAATAGCTGCTCCAGAATACTGCTGGGAGCCACCAATCACCAGAAGATGACCCTCTTGGTACTTGTGAGTTACTCTTGGACGAGGTATAGGCAAACTAGCTTTGGCTACGGTTGTAGTCATCCGTTGAACTTCTGGTGTTTCTCCCAGTACCGAACAGATATCCTTCATCGGGATATCAAAATCAATTAACTCTGCCTCACCGATATATTCCAATGCCTGATCTTGTAAAAATGCCAACTTCCATAACCCCAAGCAAAAAGTGTGAGTAGCCCTAACCGCAGTACCCAAGACTTCCCCTGTATCAGTGTGCAAACCAGAAGGTAAGTCAATACTCACAATTGGTTGAGACCATTGGTTCAATAACTCAATAGCCTCAGCAATGTTACCAGAAAGCGATCGCCCTAGCCCAAAACCGAACAAACCATCAATGATCAAGTCACACTGTGCCAAAGGTTGAATTTGCTGATAACAGGGAATACCCAAACTTGCTGCATACTGGGCATGGTGGGAAGTAAGTTCCTTGAGCTTAGTTAATGGACGGTAAATCTGAACCTCATAACCCTGGAAATGTAACTCACGAGCTACCACTAAAGCATCACCACCATTATGACCAGGTCCGACTAACACACCAACTCTAGTTTTCCCCAAAAGAGGATAAAGCGATCGCACGCGATGAGCAATCAATCCTGCCACCTTTTCCATCAACGCTGCCACTGGCATCCCTGCCTCAAAGATGCGCTCTTCAATCTCCCGCATCTGCTGGGCATTCACTACTATTTGCTCAATCTGTTCTCGTTGATGTTTACCCTGCATAAATTCTATAGTTGTCTGGTGTTAGGGACTTTTTCTGTTACCTGATTATCCCTGTAAACCAAACGAGATTTTCTTCACTAGTGCAAACATTTTAAGCCTTTACACGCTTTTACGGTATGAGATAATTAAGTTATTGTGAAGAAGGGGTGTAATAGGTAGATGCTGAGCAATTTTCTGAATTACTTAAACAACATCGCCGTTTTCAGCAAGATTGAGAAATTATTGTATTCTTCTTCCTCCGCTCCTCTGCTCCTCCGCTCCTCCGCTCCCTTGACAACGACATCTTTACCTTAACTTGTCACCAATGCCTAATACCTAACACCTATCTACGGGTGAGCGAAATTTTGGTTAGACTACTAGCTAAATCTCAAAAAATTATCAGTTCTTGTTTGTTCCCCCATCTCCCCATCTCCCCATCTCCCCATCTCCCCATCTCCCCACCCTTTTTTTCGCTCACCCCCTATCTACCTCCCAAAGAATACTCTCGCACTCATACCCTGGGATTGGAGATAATTGCTCCATTGCTCTGCTAATCCTCGATTATCAAACGGACCGATAGCCACATGGGGCCCTCTCGGAACTGTTCTTTGGCGAACCCCATTGGGAGTTACACCCAGCTGAACTAGCTGAGCAGCCAGATTTGGTAAGTCTTTTTGTGCTCCAGGAATAATCACAAAATAGAAGCGATCGCGAGAGGATCTTCGGGGTGTAGCATTACTAGCCTGACTAGGTGGATTTGGTGCTTGGTAATCATACTCTGTTTCCGAAGCTGGGTAATTAGGAGCAGATGGGAGCAAAGGTGAGTCAGGAAGAGCATAGGGTGAGCTTTGGGGTAATGATGAAGCTGGCGGTGAGTTAAAAGGAGGTACAGATGAAGGTGAGGAAGATGGTAACTCTTCTCCAAAGATTATTGGTTGGTGAAGAGTTTGAGCACTTGCTGGAGTAGAGAGAGAGCTGAACCCAATCCCTAGCAATACTATAAGTAGTGTATTAAAATTGTACTGCATAGATTTGTTCGGTAATCTGTTAACCATCAAGCTGTTGTCAATATTTTATGGTAAGGTTAGCCACTCCCATCAATAAGTAGTCCAACAATTATTTTCGCAAGTAGCAATAATTCGCACAGATGTGCTAAATTAATAAAGTTGTAAATTTCTTGGCTCAGTAGCTCAGTGGTTAGAGCAGGGGACTCATAAGCCCAAGGTCGCAAGTTCAAATCTCGCCTGAGCCATACCTCATGGGTGAACAAAATTTCCATGAGGTACTTTTCACATCCTTAGGCCAATAAGGATGTGACGCTTCATCGTGACTGTCACATCAAAGCGTGGTGTCTACCCAGAGAAATAGACTTATTCCGACTACCTATTGTGATGTATGTCTCTCGGTAGCTGACTTATTTCTCAGCCATGTTGCGGGGTAATCCCCACAGTGAAAATTTTTAGGAAGGGGGGGTGATCAATTGATCAACTTTTCAGAAAAAACACCCCTGTGATTGAGTCCAGACAAGAGTTGCGCACGGTTGATCATGCGATCAACTTTTGATCAACTTTTGGCAAAAATTGATCAACTCGATGTGACAGTCTCCGAAATTGTCACAATGGAGACTTGGAAAAGTTGATCAGAAATTGATCAAAAGTTGATCATGTGATCAACTGTGCGCAACTCCCTTGGAGAGAGGGTTTGAATGGTGCAAAATCCCAAAAGTTGATCAATTGCACCACCCCCCCCTTCTTGAAAAATTTCACTGTGGGAATTTGACCAAACTGGTCTAATGTTGGTAAATTTTTGAAAAGAGTTGGTGAGCCACTCGCTGACTCACTCTTCAAGACGGAGTAACCAGGTGTACCACCACCGGGTCACCCCTAACCCTTGAACTAACAACCTAGTTGAAAGGCTAAAACAATGATATCAGTTACATTTGAAACCCCCAAACATGATTTGGGCGAAAAAGTTTGGCATCGTTTTAACTCCTACCGAGGGGAAGTGGTTGAGAGCGGAACTATCCTCGGTTACAGTTGGTCGATGAATGGCCAACTTGAAGCTTATAAGTTTGCACCAGATAGCACAAAGTCAATTAACTACCCCTGTCAGCCGGTAGGGGTGGAGACAATTTTGTAAAAACCTACAGAGCGATCGCACCCACCCCAGGGAACGCGATCGCTCTGGCGAATAAACTTGCAAAAGCAATTGCTCTACAGGAACACCAAGTTATGATGAAGTCATCACGAGCGATTCAGTTAATCGCTCTCGCAATTCAGAAACAACGAGAAGACATTCCCATTGTCGTAGAAATTGAATCACAGACTGGCGAGTTTTACTGGTATCCCGTCCGCGTAATTGAACGCGACGTACCAGGGGAAGATAACGAGCGAGGTTATCCAGCTACCGTTATCGGCGTCGATCTTTCGCACAGAATCAATCCTTTCGTTCGTTGTAGAACCACTTCTTAGGCTGCGCCGATCGAATCCTTGTAAAGTTTTTAAGGAATTTCTTCTCAATCCCTGCCCCGCCAGTATTTGACTGTGCGGGGGTGTTTTTTGCGCTGCGCGATCGCTTTTTTTGAAAAAACGGCTTAAACTTTTGTCAGCTAGTTATTACAGATTAAGATGGTCTATCCACCCAACAAGGCAGTAATGATTGCCGAAAGGGCTACCCCGTTGGCTGAGGTCAAAGTTCTCTTTGAGAATACCTTTCAAAATCTTGGGCTGACACAAGAAGACTCGGAAGTCAGCCTAATAGGCTATGTTCATGAATTAATGGTTGACATACTAAGCGTCGCCTCTATAGATGTGACCGAAGCCGATGAAGTAGATGAGTCTAGTACCGAAATGGAAATTCGAGCTGCTGCAAACGAAAAATTATGGGGAGCGGGGTCACAACGATTTCACTTTTCGATTTTCGTAAGAAAAAACTTAAATGACGACTGGAGAAGATCGGGGTAATCCCGATACATTCAACGGCTGACACTGGACCGTTGTCAAAAAATGCCCTGGACTACCTTACCGGTGGAGAGATAGCCATCATTGCTCAATCCGCAGCGATTGGGTATCAATTTGAAGAAGCAGGGCCTGAAGATGCAGGATTTGGCTTTCCTGTCGAAAGCGATTTAATCAATATTCACGGATCGGTAATTGTTGAAATAGCTCAGCCAAGCACTGCCAAACGGAAATATAAACCTTCGAGTATTGGTAGAGAGCTAATGGCTCAGCAAATTTAACCCTGGGTTTATGCACATCAGATTTGGTCACCCCGCTCAATTTGAAGAGGGCATTTTAGATGCTTCTTTTTTGCTTAAGTACAGGCGAAAAAAATTCCATTGGCTACTTAGGGAGGACGTAAAGTATCGTTTTTTTTCAAGAAGTCACATCGGTAATCGTCATCATATTCGCTATTTTGCCCAAGGAAGAGATGAGCTTTAATGGCAAGAGTTAAACATCGAAAAATCCCTCGTGGAAGAAGAGGCAGGAGGAATCCTTCGACTAACTACCGAGGAAATCAAGAAATTTCTCACCTGAAAAGAATTAAGGAGACTCCTTTTTATCGAAGCAATGGAGAACCTGCCGACCCTCGTGACTGCGCCAGGTGGCCTCACAGTCCTTGGTGCGGCGGCAATCCATTTACCCTTCAGCCTGTAGGGGTTGAATTTGATGTTGTTAATTCTGGTTGTACTATTGGGGTTCGGGCAGTTCCAGTTTTTGGGTTTGTCAGGGGGCCTAATTACGATTTTGTTTACGTAAAACCGAGGTGCAGGGACGATACCGCGTCTCCGCCACCAAGACCGCAAAATGAAGATATCTGGGAAGGCTTACCTGGTTTGCCGCTTGACTTTGAAGGACTATTTGTCGTCAGGGCAAATAGGTATGTTACAAGAGGTGAAGTGAGAAACACTTCGGAAGTTTCTCATGTATCTGTTAAGCATTTCCCGGAAAGGCAAACACGCTCAACAAACGAGCCTTTTTTGACAGTCGATATTGACTTTGATACAACCTACAGCGGAAAAGATTATTCCGAGAATATTCAATATGCTCTTGTTTGGAAGTGGCGAAGTTGGAAGTATTCTTCCCGTGGACTTTCTTTCGATTTTAACATTCTCTTTGGTACGAGGAAAATACCTGGTGCACTTGATTATTACTATGGGGCAATCCTGTTTGTACTTTATGGGAAATACTCGGATGTTTTGTCTTTTTTTGAAGGTTACCCTCGAACTCACCCAGATAGTTATACGGGTTCCACTACTGCCATTAATCGACTAAAGATCGTTAACTATGAATCTTCCCCGCCACCCCCACCACCCCCACCATCGCCACTGCCACCAAGAAGAAGAAGAAGGAGGAAGGACAAAATGAGTTGCTGTCACTACAACAAGTACATGCTGGCGAAAATTTATCGCCAAACCGTTCAAAACCAAGTAGAGATACAAAGAATCAAGAGTTCTCTTGATGGAGACTCCCCATTGTCTTGGGGGGAGTTGATTTTCGACAACTTGGGTAGATTAGTCGAATTAATTTTTGGCAAAGTAGACGAAATTTTGGACAAGGTTACTAGCTTAGTTGAAACGATTGGGAGTATTATTCAGGCGATTATTTCAGAGGAGCTTCAGTTGTTAATTAGTTCAATCGATGAATTAATTAATGAGAAAGAGACGGTTGATATCGAGGTACTAAAAGAAGGGATTGAAACAATTAATTCTCGACTTGGATCTGATTCGTTTCCGATTGTTTTTGGGGGGCAAGCTGTAGGTGACATCGCTTTGTACCTACAGGAGATGGGAGCATTTCTGACAAGCGATTCAACCGCCTTTCCTGTCAGTGTAACTATTGGAGATGGGGAACAAAGTCAAAATTTGACATTTAATGATTTGCAGCAGCTCATTGAATACTTTGGGAGCAAAATTTATCAAAATGAAAAAATACTGGGATTTGATGAATATCCGGCTGTGCTTCCCACTTCTCTCTTGGAAGCAAGTGAAGATGATGATCAAACGATGGAGGTTGCCAATTTGCCTCAGTTGTTTGAATGGCTAATTAGGCAATTTGATGCCTTGACTGGACAATATCCGGTGAGGATAAAGATTGAGGATACAGATTTGACCGAGGAAGGAAATCAGGAGGCGGAAACAGTTTTATCCAATCAATCCGAAGCTTTGGCTGAGATTTATGGGCAATTAATGAACGTTTCGATAAATACAGAGCTTGCCAATAAGGCTTTTGTAAAAATCCTGATTGAATCAGGAGAGGCTAAGCTGACAGCCAACCACAACTTAAATCTTCTTGAGGCGCTCTTTGAGTACTTGGGTGTGGACTTGAGTGAGAATTCAGAAAAAATCCCATTGCAATTTACCCCAGGAGAAGAATCAATCCCTGCATTTTTGCAAGAAAGTGAAGCTCCGATTCAGGCTCCAGTCTTCAAAGATAGGGGGGCTGGAACATTGAATGATACCTTGGTTAAGTTGTTGCAGGCAGCAAGTATCACTAAAGCGGCAAACTGGAGAGACTTAGCAAGTGCAGGGAATATTGCAAACTTAATCAAAAACTACAAAGAAAACATTGACAAAATATCAAGTGATGATGAAGGGGAGTGGGATGAATTTGTTGAGAAATTCGAGGCAGGTTTTATAAATGAAACAGGAGTCTCTGAAACTCAGCTTCCGTATGGAAGATCTTACGATAAAAGGCCAAAAATTCGAGAAGTAGGAACTGATGCCCCTGACAATAGTTAAAAGTGCTTTGCAATCAAGGACTATTAGGAAGGCTGTTACCGGTGCGGTTGACGGGGTAAGAGTTTTCAGGGGGTCAGGCATGGCAAGTCAATCTGGCGATGATGGCATCATTAGCAAAATCCTAAATCCTGCATCCAAGTTTATTGGCTTCGCTGCAGGGGTGCTATGGAAGCTGGTAGGGGGGGCACTGTCGATTACCTGGACCGCCATATGGTCTGGGATTGTTCGGTCGGCCACCTTTCTATGGAATTTCAATTTCAATATAAGTGATGAAGAAATTCATCAGAAAATTCAGCAATCGCTGGAAAGTTTGGCGTCTCGCTCTGGGGGCTTTTTAGGGAGAGCCGTAGGCTGGACAGTGGGGGGGTTTCTACCAGGGGCAATCGTATTTGCCTTCAATGAACCTTTGGGATTGTACATCCTGAAAAACGTTGGAGCAGAGGCACTGGATGACCTCTCAGCAGAGCTGGAGTCATTACTATTGTCAGCATTTCAAACTGCAACAACGGCAGTTTTTTATTACTCATTTTTGAGGGTGCGCAACGCCCTCTACGGCGATAAAAAGCGGGATAAGAAGCCTTGGTCTTTCGCTCAAAAAGTCGAGGAAAAAATTGAAGAAATTGATAACAGTGTTCTTCAGCAATTTATTGAGGAATTCTTAGAAGAATCATTTGACGCTTCAGTAGAAGCAGGGTACGTTGTGGCAAACTCTCTCGATTCTTGGGCGGCTCAAAGTCGCCAATCGAGGGAGCTGGTGTTAGGTTCACAAAAGACAGTTGAGTTAGATTTTAATCGAGGAAGTACTGATGGCTAATAAGGGGAAAATTGTACTTTCTGGTCACACAACTCTTTTAATGCCACTACTGCAGCAGGCAAAGTTTCAGCAGGAGATTTCCGCTGAGATTAGGGCAGAAAGTCGCGCCGCCAGAGAAAAACACCAATCTTTCGTTTCTAGCGTTAAAGATCGGCCTAGGGTTGTCCTGTATTTTTACAGGTATGATCCCTCGAAGAATCGGACTTACACAGCTGAACTATCTTATCGCTTAGTCAATGAAACAATTGAAGGGATGACCTTCGACAAAATGAAGGTTATCGCTCAAAAAATTAAAACTAAATTTGAAAATTTTGAATTTACTAAGGGGAAAAAAAAATTACAATACTCCGATTGGCCTAACGGGTATTGCAACTCTAGTGTTTTGTGCGAAACAGTTGAAGAAGGTACTAGGGTTTTTGAGCAATTCCTTGACTTGCAAGGAATGTCAATCGATGAAACTAAACTTTCAGAAATTAAAGACAGCAATCCGACTGGCAAATATCCTGAAAATCCAAGCAATATAACGGTTGCTGGGAAGACGGAGGAAGGAAAAGAACTGAGGCCCATTACCAAGGTGAAGTATGTTCACTCCCAAATTTTTTTGGGCAACTTGGCCAGGTACACCCTAGACGACGCAAAGGCAAAGTTGCCCCCAGCACCATTTGACTTGGATTGATTGCAGCTGTGGCTTGACCAACTGGTAGCTGTCGGATCGTTTGGTGAAAATTTGAAGATCACATTTTTTGAGGCTGAAAATGCGATCGCTTATCCTGTTGTTACGTAATCAACTGTACTTGCTATGTACTCGCTGGTTTACACGGAGTGTAAACCTCAGGTCGAAAAAAGTCAACGACCTCAAAAAAGCTTCAGACTTGTCAACATTTTCTGGACACCTTAAAGGTGTCTAAAGACGATGTTATCTATTGCAAGCAAGTAAATAACCGTGTTATCACTTGCAATAGCTTTGAATTGAAACTTATGTACGAAATAGAACCCGGTGGAATCTACAGGCTTAATGAGCCCATCCCCGAACTTGGGAACAAAATCCTTGTTGAGGGACAAGACCTAATTAACCTAATTGGCTCACCCCGATTTGACAATATTTTCTTGGCCAAGCAGGGCAAGGATGGGCAGTGGACTCCACTAGTGCTTAAGAGTTACAGCACACTTGAGGATGTTACCGAAGCAAGTCCTCCACTTGAAAAGGCTGAAAAGACCATATCCAAGGCTGTGCCTAAACCCGAACCTTGATTTGCGGCATTGAGTGAAAATCTCTTACTTCACATTTAAGCGTAGGGATTTGAGAGAAGAGTAGACAAAGCACTCTTCTCGGGTTTACATTAATTCGTGATACTGATGGCCTATCAAAGATACGGGAGAACCGAACTAGTAGCCGCTCAGGCAATCGTCGGCGATGGTACGACTGTCTTATTCGGCTTCCGAAACAAGCTTGAGCCTACACTCCGAACCGATTTTGGACAGGTGGAGGCTGCACCAAACGGCGTTTACATACCTGGATTGATTTTGGGGGCCAACTGTCCAAAACCGCCTAGAGCCAAGAAGCTCGTAGATGGTCGCTGGCG
>JAAHHL010000050.1:15356-18888 GCA_010672185.1 Caldora sp. SIO3E6
CTACACTCCGAACCGATTTTGGACAGGTGGAGGCTGCACCAAACGGCGTTTACATACCTGGATTGATTTTGGGGGCCAACTGTCCAAAACCGCCTAGAGCCAAGAAGCTCGTAGATGGTCGCTGGCGAACAAGTTATGTCTCATTTGAGAAACTGGATGCCTTTCTAAAAGGTGGAGGGTTTAAAACGAAAAAAGAGGTAACCTCTAGGGGAAGAGGGAACCCAGGGCCAAGGTCTAGAGTCGTCTACGTGGATCTTCAAGGGACAGATGCTGATGGAAATGCAGTAGGGCCAACTCGTAAATACGCTTGGACTATGGCCCTTGATTTGTACAACAGTATTAGTGAGGAGGAAAAAGGGAAATTAGGGCTGGAAACCGCAAGCGGGGATGATACCGATCTTATTTTTGGGACGTATTTCCCAAAACCTCCTCACGTAACGAAAATTATCGTTGATCCTAGTGGGGAAAGCTATGTTAGTACCAGGAGTACTTTTGTTGACCCGAAAAAACTTGACTCTCTTCCTACTGGATGGTTTATGGATGATTCTGGCGACTACTAGTTAGGCAATTTTGATGGCTTACAAAAGATACGGGAAAACTGATCTGGTGGCGGCTCAGGCAATCGTCGGCGATGGTACGACTGTCTTATTCGGCTTCCGAAACAAGCTTGAGTCTACACTCCGAACCGATTTTGGACAGGTGGAGGCTGCACCAAACGGCGTTTACATACCTGGATTGATTTTGGGGGCCAACTGTCCAAAACCGCCTAGAGCCAAGAAGCTCGTAGATGGTCGCTGGCGAACCAGTTACGTCTCGTTTGAAAAGCTAGACACTTTCCTGAAAAGTGGAGGGTTTAAAACGAAAAAAGAGGTAACCTCCAGGGGGAGAGGGAACCTAAAACCAAGGTCTAGAGTGGTTTACGTTGACCTTCAGACGATGGACGCTGATGGGAACGCAGCGGGACCAACGCTTAAGTACGCTTGGGTCATGCCCCTTGATCTGTACAACAACATCATTGGGTCTGACAAAACGAAGATTGGGCTTCAAACCGCAAACGGGGATGATACTGATCTTGTTTTTGGAACCTATTATCCAAAGCCCCCTCACATAACTTATATCGCCAAGCCTGTCAATGATTATGCAAGTACCAGGGGGACTTTTGTTGACCCCAAAAAACTTGATTCCCTTCCTACTGGATGGTTTATAGATGATTTTGGTGACTATTAATGAATGCAAGTTCGTTAGTTGATGTAGAAACGCAAGAGTGCAACGATAAACACTTCATTTCAAGCACCGCTCAACAAGATATTGATGATTTAATTCTTCTATACCCTGGGCAATATGGGTTTGATGAAATTTTGGACTCGCTTAGACCGCCTGGATGGAGGCAGGAAGCAAAACGGAACTATGGAGATTTCACAATAGTGAAAGATTTATCTTCTGGTGTGATGCGGGTAGAGGGGTTTCAAGGTACAACAGAGTATCTTTTGGGGGGTGAGTATAACGCCATTGTTGAGATGGACGACGAATTATTTGATGAAGAGAACTCAACGTAATTAGATGGCTGTTGATGCTTATGGAGAGTGGGTGAATTTTGGCGAGTTTCAACCTCCTTACTACGAATGGGGAACTGCACCTCATTTAATTACGGAAAAAATATCTGCTTTGAAGGTTGAATTTTCTATTGTAGGAAATGGAGCCTTCTCTTCTGTCCGCTCTTTTGGGTGGATTAGAACGGTCTATTACAAAGATGAATCTGCTCCTTTAAGAGACCTTGCTCGTCGAATTTATCCTAAGCAAGAGGTTGTGGTATTTCCATTTTCTCCCAGTGTTGATTACGACTTGCTGGGGATAGAAATACTAAAGAGATTTCGCCGCTATCCTGGTAGTGATTGGCTTTGGAACGTCTCTATCTATGGCCTTAAGGAACGTTTTACTAGCGAAATTACTTCAAGCGCATTTAACAATAATGATTTGATTTTATAGTTGTTAATTTCGTAAAAAACTTACAACATAAGCGGCATGAGCACCCCTGATTTAGTAAACCCAAAGTTTGATCTCGCATCGAACGGGGTTGTGGAAGTTAATTCCCAACTTCAAGCATACGGAAAAGATGGAAGGCTTATCACTGCTCAACAGATAGAGGAAAGGCGGTTTGTAGAAATTAAGTTTCTCAAAGGAGGGACATTTCTGAAGTTCTTTCAAACAAATGAGCTTCAGTCGTTTGAGATTGTCCCTTGGGTTAATCCGTTCAACCTTGCTAGTTCAACAGCCATTGTTGTTACTAGAACTAGGGCTCATTCGACAGGAGAAACAGTTAATCTTTTCAATGGTGAGGAAGTTTTCATGAAAGTGGCAGCTAGTCACGAGAACAAGCTGACCATACCACCAAATGCCAATGTCTACATAGCTGCGGCTATGACAATACACAACTGCGTTGCGATAGCAACACAAGTTTTCATTGACAAGGTCGAATCCATTTTCCCTCAGCCCCAGACTCTCACCGCCGCCGAGATTGAGGAGCAAAAAACAATCCTCAAACAAATGAAGTATGCTCCAGCGGAGCACGCTCATAGAATTTCTCAGGTTGAGGGATTAGAAAGTGATTTGTCCTCCATCCGGGGAGTGCTTAAAGACAAATCAAATACTGGGCATGCACATCAACTGGGAGATGTTGAGGGTTTGGCTGATTCTCTTCTTAGTATCAGTCGTCAGTTGGCAAATATTGCTCAAGAGGTGGCAGGCAGCAATGAACACCAACATGAGCAAGGAGATGTGGAGGGATTGACGGAAGCCTTTACTGACATCAACCAAAGGTTGACAGGTTTTGCTGAGGAAATAGCCAAGAAAGCAACGGTTGCCAGTTTGGAGTCTGCTCTAGAAAGCAAGGCTCCAAAAGACTTAACCCCCGAATTTCGTGCAAGAGGAATTAATCCTCTAGAAACTCATGCCTACGGTTCGATATCTTTGAGAGATAGAGGCACTTGGAATGGAGTTGCCTTTGAGCAGAAATTTAACCCGGAGATTTCCGAACAAGTCCTTATGGTTAATTTCACGCCAGAAGGAAACCCCGATTATTATCCTTCCTACCAAGGTTTTTGGGAACGATTACGCAATGGTTCCGGCAGGTGGGACTGGTACGCCAAGGATGGCGTATTATTTGCTTCTGGTTTCAATCAAATTTCGGCATCGTCCACCAAGAAGGATTTTCAAGCAATTCCTCCCGTGAGCGAAAAATTGAGCCAGATTCCAATCTTTTCCTATGTGCGAAAGCGTGATGGGGTAAATGCGATTGGGGTAAAAGCAGAAAGTATGGCGGAGTTATTCCCTTCCACCACAAATGAAATGACAGACCCAACGGGACAAAATCCACCCGTTCTGACTGTGGACTTTGCCCAGGGCACCTCCCTCCTTCTTAAGGGGTGGCAGGAAAATCATTCCGAAATACTCAATTTAAAAGCTAGGTTAGGAGCAGTGGAAAAACGATTTAATGCACTAGAGTCGTAAGTAATCAAAGTGAGGATTGGCGCGA
>JAAHHL010000500.1 GCA_010672185.1 Caldora sp. SIO3E6
GAGAGGGATTTTCATGCATGGAGGTGAAAAAAGTTTTTTGATCGGGACTGCCTCCTACCTTCTGCCTCCTGCCTCCTGCCTCCTGTCTCCTGCCTCCTGCCTCCTGCCTCCTGCCTTCTGCCTCCTGCCTCCTGCCTTCTGCCTCCTGCCTCCTGCCTCCTGCCTCCTGCCTTCTGCCTTCCTCTACTAGCGTTGCAACTCATCTTGAGCAAAGAGCTGCTTTTCCGTAAATTCACTAACTTCATCTTGGAGTATTTTTTTTTAATTACGTATTTTTACTATTTACATTAGCCAGACAATAATGACTATAATGCAAGAAGCATCGGGAGCATCTCATTTTTGCAGAAATACCCTCACTCCCAAGCTGTACTTCATTTATAGCAGACTTATATCCCCAGCTTATTGAGGTTTCCCCATCCCTGAGGGGGATTTACGATAAAAAACTTAATCAAGACTCTGTAATGGTCAGCTTTTTTTATTAAAGAGTTAGTTAAGTCTAACTATCACGTTAACACGCAATGTATCTTATTGATAAAGCCGTGGTCAGACTGATCGCATGTAGCTCTACCCTCTGCTCAACGGAAAGGGAGCATCTCAAAGTTTCATCATTGTGTAGCTATCAGCATTCAGCTAAAAAGCTGAATGCTGAACGCTGAGAGCTAATTAGCCCTAGATAAGTTTTTCGAGGAGGAAAAATTAGTTACTGATAATTATGGCAGCTTGTATTCAAAAAAACAAGGTTGAAAACAATAATTTTTTGACCAACTTTTGTAGTTTGTATTGTACATCCTTATGTACAAATTGTTCAAGAATGAATTAGTCGAAGCTGTTATCACTATTAGCTCGTGATTACTTGAAAGACTGGATAATTAGCAGGAATTTTTTGATGAAGAAATTTTTTGCTCACCTAGAATCGTCACATCCTCGCTTCTACCATCAAAACCTAGATCACCCTAGTGCAGCGGGAATGGAAATAATCCACCAGGAGAGAGAGCGATAGAATCCTTACTCTATAAGCATTCTTAATTCTTAATTCTTAATTCTGCGCAGCGGTACTAGGTCACTATTAGAACTTTTTATGAATACATGGTTTTATGGTAATGGAACTGAAAGCTCAAGTGAATAAATCCAGGCAACCTAAAGGCTTACGAGCATCCAAGAACTTCGTTAAACGACAAACTGTGATGGCCTCTCCTTGCTGGGGTGCAGCTGAACATGATTCTAATGTAATTTTAATGAGAGCCTCTCGTGTTTGCTTAAAACTAGAAGACCTAAAATGCTTTGAAGTTGTAGAGCATCAATTTCGTCCCTATGGAATTACTTGGAAAAACGCGATCGCGATAGAACCTTCAAACCCAGCTTTTCCTGCTCTCTCTGGTACTAAAGTTCTTATGGCTGCTCCCAAAAGTGGCTGGATGGAAGCAAGGTTTTCACAACCTATAAGTGCTTTGTACTGCTATGTTACTAGTTCTTACCCCACAGTTTTGTCTGCCTATGATGACAACAATACACTCCTAGTCACAGCTTCAACAGGAGCTTCCAATCTAGCTACTTCTGATTCAAAAATTCCGCCGAATATACTAGTGGGGATAGAAAAGGCCAATATTTCTCGGATTTACTTCTATGCTTTTGATGGTCAAGTGACCATCTCTGATTTATGCTTTGAATTTGAGGACAAGAGGGCTTATGGTTAAGTGCTCAGGGGGAAAAGAGGGTGAGGAAAAAAGGTAGGGAAACAAGTTTGGAGACGCACCAGACGCGAGACACATTAAAAATTAGCGGGGTGTGGGGTGTAGGGTTTAGGGTGTAGAGAAAAAAGACAAAGCTTCGCTAAGGCTAAACATTAGTCAGACTCGACCACGGATTGGAACTGCATTGCTTGATGAGCAGGAACTTGTTATTCAGTTTACAGATGGTGGTTTAGTGACGATTGATGAGTTGTAAACACTGATATCCAGTTTTGTCTTGCTCAGTAGTAGTAGTGAGACATGGTGTTCTTTTTTGCGATCGCACCTACTTTACCTTTTCCCAATCACCAATTTCAATAATTCAATCTCCTGTGGAACAGGCTTCTAGCCTGTTTTAACTTCTGTATTGGGAAAATTCCAGTTCTACAGGGTAATAATTTGCAATAACTTATGCCAATAGGGAGATGCGATCGCTTACTGCACTAGCTCAACTTATCCATTAAACTGGGAAGCATCGGTTGCTATCTCACCTAATTATGTCCAAAGTTGCTAACTTCGGGAAATTATTGCTAATCAATATAGTGGCCTTGCTGATTAGCAGATTAGCAAATTCCGAATTTGTCAGTCAATTGGATGCTCGCTTAGTTTTAGTTGTGACTTTGGCTTTAATCGGGGTGTCTGCTGTTATAGAATCGAGTACTCCTACAGCAAATGCAAAATCTACAAGCTGGCCCTGGCAAGATGGGCTACAGATTGCAGTTGTTGGCTTTATTCTGGGTTTAGGGATTCATTATCTATGGAAGAGTCAATGGCTCTTGGGAGTTACTTTTCTGGTTTTAACCCCATTCCCCCTGCCACTACCAATTATTGTTCGGTTTATCAATAGATTTAGACAAGAGAGTAAGGAAAGGCTAGAGCCGCTAGTGGATCAGGGAATAAACAACCTAGCAGAAGCCGTTGTCAGCAGAGTTGAATCTCCCCTGAAGGAAATCACTTCAGAATTTAAGACTGAATATTACAAAAGCTTAGTCTATACCTGTCGGGACTATCAGACAAAGGGATTGGATAAAGACTGCATCCTGAAACTGGAAAAGGTGTTTGTACCACTGAAGATTGTTTCCAAGGATGCAATTCAGGTAGAGTCCAAAATGATTCAGGAAGTGGAGAATCAAGCAGAAAACCCCAAGGAGAAGCAAATCTGGGATTTTTTAGCAGTGATGAGTCGATATCCAGCATTTCGACGCATGGCAGTGTTAGGTGCGCCAGGTTCTGGTAAAACTACACTTCTCAGACATTTGACCCTTACTTATGCCACTAAGCAAGAGCGAGAACTGCATTCTAAAGCACCAAAACTGATTCCCATATTGTTGTATCTCCGAGATGTGCGTCAGGTAATTGCTGAGAAACAACCACCTTTGGCAGAATTAATTACTGAACAGGTGAAACGGCAACGCAAACTTCAGCCCCTCAACCCACCTCCTAACTGGTTTGCCGAGAAATTAAGTCAAAGGGAATGTTTAGTAATGCTGGATGGCTTGGATGAGGTAGCTGATGAAAGCCAACGCCAGGAGGTAAGCCGTTGGGTGGATGAGCAGATGGAGGCATATCCTGATACTCCTTTTATCCTCACTTCTCGACCTTTTGGTTATCAAAGTGCGCGACTACAACAAGGGATAACTGTACTAGAAGTGCAACCCTTTAACCTCAAGCAAGTGAAAGAGTTTATTCACAGCTGGTACTTGCAAACGGAGGTAATGAGTCGAGCTGGTGAAGAAGATTTAGGGGTGCAGGAAGAAGCAGAACAACAAGCTGATGACTTAATTAGGAGAATCAGAAAGAGCTCACCTCTAGCAGCAATGGCAGTTAACCCTTTGCTACTAACGATGATTGCCACTGTTCACCGTCGCGGTAGTGCTCTACCGGGAAAACGAGTTGAATTGTATAAGGAAATCTGTCAGGTTTTGCTAGAAAAGCGACTGAGAGCGAAGAAAATTGACGAGTCTTTAACTGCAACCCAAAAGCAATCCGTGTTGCAAGTACTGGCACTGGCTCTGATGCGGAACAACACTCGTGAATTTACTCTCTTGGAAGGAACTTCTCTGATTCAAGACAAATTAGCAGAGGTGGCTGGTGCAGCGAATTCCCAGAAGTTCTTTGAACAAATTAAGGATGTCAGTGGCTTGTTAGTGGAACAAGAACTGGGGGTTTATGAATTTGCTCATCTGAGTTTTCAGGAATATTTAGCTGCTGTTGAGATTAAGGAAACAAATCAAGAGAAGCTCTTAATTGGCAAGATTAATAATCCCTGGTGGAATGAAACTATCCGTCTCTATGCTGCTCAAACTAATGCTAGTAACCTTATTTGTTCAGTCCTAGCTTTACCCTCTCCCTCAGCGGAGGCTATGGCACTAGCTTATGATTGTCTAGAAGAGGGATTGAGTGTTTATCCAGAGGTAAAGCAACAACTAGAAGCCATGTTGGAGGCAGATTTAGAAAGCCGATGACAGTAAGATTCCAGTTAGCAGCTAATGTACTGCTATCCCGAAGACTAAATAATCTCGTGCGCATTGAGGAGAATGTCGAAATTGACCTGAACTATATCACCTGTGCAGAATATCAGCTGTTTATTGATGAGATGCGCCAAGTTGGTGAAAATCGGCAGCCTGATCATTGGCAAGACTACAGATTTTCCCCTGGAGATGCTAGAGAGCCAATTACTGGAGTAAGAGCCAATGATGCCAAAGAGTTCTGTGCATGGTTGACTCAGCGGCAGTCTACTTTGGGATTCAGGTACAGATTGCCCACTTTAGCAGAAGCTGAGGAAAATCCAGCTACAGAACAACAGGTTGGTTGCTGGTGCAATGATGGGGGAGACTTAGTGATTGCTGGAATAGAAAAAACTCAGTGGCAGGACTGGCACAACAATTTAGCTCAGGTTACTATTCTAAATCGAGACTTCAACCTCGACCTCAACCTTGACCTCGACCTCGACCTCTACCTATACCTTAACCAAGACCTATACCTTAACCAAGACCTCAACCGAGATCTCAACCGAGCCCTCAACCGAGCCCTCAACCGAGACCTATACCGAGTCTTATACCGAGATCTCTACCAAGTCCTCGACCTAGACTTATATCGAGTCCTCAACCGAGTCCTCTACCGAGACCTCAACCTCGACTTCAACCTCGACTTCAACCTTGACCTCAACCTCGACCTTAGCCTCGACTTCAACCTCAACCTCAACCTTGGCCTCAACCGAGATCTATACCGAGTCCTCTACAAAAAAATTGAAGCAAACGAAACTAGTGATTTCCTAATTTTGTACTTCCCCCTACTTTTTTTGATTGTTATTTATCAGATTTTGTCAAAAGCATATCAGGTTACATCACGAGATATAGAGGCACTAGAGCAAATTAATTTAAGCTTTAAAGAGTGTGAAGTGATTAGTCGCAAGTATCAAGAAAAAATCGATTATATTTACCCACTTTATATTTACTTAGTATTACAAGATGAGCGACAATCCGGAAGGATACCAGTGTGGGAAGGTATTAGGATAGTTAGGGAGCATGAATAATTTAGAATTGATATGCATCTGTAGGACATGTCTTCAAAGTCAAAAATTTGATGTAGGGGCAAAGCATTTGGAATTGGCATCAACTTAAGTGAAGTCTTTATCCCACCTTGAACTTAAGTTCAAGGCTAATAGCTCAAGTCATCTTAAGATGACTAATATCAAGTTCGGATAAACAGTGATGATAAAACTTGATATAAATTAAGGTGAAGCCGAAAAATTTAGTCCATTTCAATGGACTTAAGCTATTAGCCTTGGATTTGAATCCAAGGCGGATTGAGGAATTTAACCAGCTAGCTGTATCACTCAGATCTTGCACCTCAGAAAACAAAATTCAAAACCTTGCTCATTTAACCAGGGTAAAAGTAACTCTAATTCCTTCAGTAGAGAAAGAATAAAAATATGAGGAAAGAGTAAAATAAGGGCTTGTTCTGAACAAGAATACCAATCTAAGTCTTCGGAAGCACCTAAATGTAAATAAATCCAATAGGCTAATAAATAAGAAACTAAAGAAAGAATCAACCATCGGTAAACCCCTAATAAGCTTTTTTGTCCAAAATGAGCCATGCCAAACTGATATT
>JAAHHL010000501.1 GCA_010672185.1 Caldora sp. SIO3E6
TAAAAAATTATCAGTTCTTGTTTGTTCCCCCATCTCCCCATCTCCCCATCTCCCCATCTCCCCATCTCCCCATCTCCCCATCTCCCCATCTCCCCAATCTCAGCAAACTTCCTGAAAGTATTGCGTTTTTCTGTGTCTAAGGTTAACATCATTTACCGTATGCTTGGACTTTGGACAAAAAAATCTATATTCGACCTTCGACCTTCGACCTTCGACCTTCGACCTTCGACCTTCGACCTTCGACCTTCTCCATTCCCCATTCCCCATTCCCGAAAACCAAGAACTCTGCACCTCATCTAAATGAGAAACATAATATTTGTGATAATCATCACTTACTAGTCTGATGGTAGTCACAGAAAATTCATCAATCTATCACATTTATTTTCGTTCCAAATCAATTCAAGACTTCTAAGTATTTGGCAGTATAAATATATGAACTTCATTCTAGATAGCTAGTAATGCAACTTTCTTACCGTCCTCTACCTTACGCCCCTCAAACAACTGCTAACGAATTGATTAAAACAGCTCTGCAAAAAACAATATCCCTCTTCGTAGTGTTAGCCTTGACTGCTGCTGCGATAGTAGCTTTGCCAGTTTCAGTGGTCTTGGTTAGTGTCGCTTATCCAGTTTTGGCCTTCTTTCAGCACCAGGAGCCTAAAATTTAGGTTATAATAGACCAAAATACTAAGTCAATAATTTTGTGGTTAACAACACCATAAAACAATACTCGAAGTCACTTTGGGTTATAATCTCTCTGGAAATTTTTTTAGTACTAATCTATATCTTAGGAATAGTCTTCAGAGGTAAAGCTTTTAGCCCATTTGACCTAGACGGGCAAATGACAATTCCTTCTTGGCTACAGGCCCTGCAACTATTCCTGATTGGCTTGCTCTCTCTCTGGCTTGTCTTTACTGGGGGTCACTCCTCACAACCCCCTACTAAAATCTTTGCCCTTACTTTTGCCGTACTGTTTTTCTACGCATCTGTCGATGAATTATTCAAACTACATCTACAACTTCATACTCTTCTACCTGAAATCGGGCATCGGGACTGGCAAGGGATATATCTAGCCATTGGTGTTACTACCAGCATTTTATTCTGTCGAGATTTTATTGACCTCTGGCGTTTCCACCCTAAAAGCATATTGATGATGCTTCTGGGTATCAGTATTTTTGTGTTTGGTGGTTTTGGTTTAGAGATTTTCAAGGATGAGTTATTAGCATCAATAGTTGGTCTATTGGTTGAACAGGGAAATTTGATTACTTTGTTAGTGGAAAAATTGAGAGTAGCAGTAGAAGAATTCTCAGAGATGCTAGGAGAGAGCCTCATTCTTTATGGTCTTTGCCTGTTTTTGGCTAAGCGTTGGGACAAAAAAGCATTAAGTTCCCAGTGAACATTTTTTTCATTTCCAGGTTATTAAAGTAGGATAGTTACTGTTCTGAAGTGCCCCAATTAAAAGTTAGAGAAGCATCTCAACGTCGCTTTTTGATCATGGAGCAGCTAACAAGATGAAATTCAGCTGGTAATACAATAGAGACGGAAAAACTTACCCTGGGAAGGATTGACGATTACGGGTTATCAATTCATACTTAAAATCAAATATAGGTTGCTTCTACTAATTTTCTCCTTGGTTAAGAATATGGGTTATACCCGCTGCACTGCTCTAGTAAACTATTACACATCTGGTTGGATGTACTCTGTTCATCAGTCTCTGGTTAGAGCAATGGACTTACCCAATAGCGTAGCTATAGCTATGCTGGCTCAGCTTGGCATCATACCTAAAACATGTTTTGAGCAGAGATAGCTAATGCAGCACGACGAAAACAACCCACTAGTACAAAAAGGTTAAAAAGGTTATACAGTAAGCTTTCTTCCCTCCTGCCTTCTGCCTCCTGCCTCCTGCCTTAGATATTGTTGGTTCATTAACTAGGGGGGGCAAACCCCTCATATCAATAAATTCTGGGGCTAACAAGCTGATCTTCCCCCACCCTTGATTTTACTGACTTTGAGGTACTCGCCAGCAGTATATTTTTAATAGCTGGCGGTGGAGTGAGACAGGATAAATCCGGAGCAAAAACTGTTTTTTTGTTGCCAATATTTCCTGAGATGACTCCTTTTTTAGGATAAAATATCTTAAGATGAAGAACGTGGAGATGAGGTGTTAAGTGTTAGGTACTAGGCATTAGGTGTTAAGTAATGGTTTGGCTACCAAATCATTTACTGTGAAGCACTCTCCACCTTATTCCTTGTTTAAGACTGACAGCACATTACAGGCAAATTTAGCACCCACGTTTTTCCTAATGTGGACATGCCAAAGCTAGATCGATCCAACCAACCACAGCACATCAGTTGATTATGCTACCCCAAGACTTACCCCTTTCTTTGGTAGCCCTAGAAGCTACTATTGATCCTCATCCCCTGACTGTTGTACCAGAAACTCCTTTGATAGAAGTCGTCAATTTGCTCAATCAAGTGCAGCAGATTTACCCCCAGCCACAAAAAATTCCGCCAGACAGTTTAAGTTATAACCATCAATCACAAGATATCCTTGCTAAGGATCAGGCAAAAGCTAGTTGTGTCTTAGTTGTGAAAGGGGGAAGACTACTTGGTTTATTAACTGAGTTGGATGTAATTAAATTTGTGGCTACTGGGATAAATCTAGAGGAAGTGCAAGCAGGATCAGTAGTGACAAGAGATGTGATTACTCTAAGGGCTTCAGATTTTCGAGATATTTTTACTGTAGTCAAGTTGCTAGGGCAGAATCACCTTCGCTACTTGCCCATTGTGGATGCTCGAAGTCAACTAGTGGGGTTAGTGACATCGGATCATCTGCTCAAGGTATTAGGAGAAGAATTTCAGGAATTGAGGCAGTTAATCAATTCTCTGCAGCATCAGACAACTTTTCCTGCAAAGCTAGTAGATAGGCAGCACAATGGGGTTCAGGAACATAAGGCAATATCGACAAAGACAACTCATCATCAGAAAGTAGAACTTCTACACAACTCTAGGGTTGAGCTAGAAGAAGAATTAGTAGTTTGCGCTAACCCAGTCCAAGAGCAAGCCACGAGAGAGCAGTTGTTAGGGACAATTGCCCAGTTGACTCATCAGTCTGTGGACTTAGAAGTAATTTGCAACACCACAGTAGAACAGGTACGGCAATATCTCAAGAGCGATCGCGTCATGATTTATCGCTTAGAGTCTCAGGGAAGTGGTGTCATTGTCGCCGAGTCGGGGAATACTGGTTACCAACCAATCAAAGAAGAACTTGCCTCTGACTCCAGTAAGAAGAGAATTTGGATTGAACCCTATACTACTGGTTGCATTGACGTTATAGACGATATTTACACCGCAGATATTAGTTCCTCTCAGGTGGAACTATTGGCACAGTTGCAGGTTAGAGCCAATTTAGCAGTTCCTATTGTACAAGGAGAGCAGTTGTGGGGATTACTCATTACCCAACAATGCTCGGCTCCTCGACAGTGGTGCTCGTTGGAAATTGATTTACTAGAGAAATTGGCAACCCAAGTAGCGATCGCGATCAAACAATCGAACCTGTTAGAACAGTACCACAGCGAAGTTACTGCCCGTAAATATGCACAATCAGAACTAAAAAGGGCTCATGAGCTTCTCAAAGTCAGATTTGAGGAGTGGGCATCGGAATTACAGCAAATTAACCAGCAATTGCAGCCGGAGATTGCTAAGCGCCAACAGACAGAGAAAGAATTGGCAGAGGCGAGAGATCAATTAAAGGCAGTCTTAGACGCAGTACCGGGATATGTCTCTTGGATTAACTCAGATTTTCGATATTTAGGAGTTAATCAGCAGTTAGCCAACCTGTTTAAATTAGCCCCAGAGGACTTTGCTGGTCAAAAAATTGGTTTTCTTGAGAGCAGTTATGAATTTGCTGAATATGGGCGTCAGTTTTTTGCTCTTCCCCAAGTTAACACCTCTATAGAATTTGAGATGGAACTTGATGGTTATAAACATACTTATCTGGTAGTTGCCCAAAAATACAATCACAACGAAGCTGCTGTATTTATCGGTATTGATATCACCCAGCGCAAGTGGATGGAAGAAGCGGTTCGCATCAGTGCTGCTACTAACCGAGCCTTACTTAATGCGATACCAGATGTTATGTATCGTATTAGCCGAGATGGTACTTTTGTCAATTACAAAGCAGCAAAAGATAGTGATCTATTTAGCTCACCTAGTGACTTTCTTGGTAAAAAAGTAGATGAAGTCCTGCCAGCGGAAGTAGCACAGCCCATCCTCCAATATGTCAAAGAAGCTCTACAAACTGGTAACATCCAAATCTTTGAGTATCAGTTTCCTCGAAATGGTAAGATATGCAATTGGGAAGCCCGAATTGTGGTCAGTGAGATTAATGAGGTGATGGCGATTGTGCGGGATATCACCGAACGCAAGCAGGCAGAACAAGAGTTACGCAAGACCCTACAGAAAGAAAAAGAACTCAACGAACTCAAGTCTCGCTTTGTTTGCATGACTTCTCACGAGTTCCGCACCCCTTTAACTACTATCCTGAGTTCTAGTGAACTGTTGCAGCATTATAAGGATAAATGGACTGAGGAAAAGAAAGTAGTTTATTTTGGGCGCATTCAGTCTTCCGTTAAACATATGACCCGGTTGTTGGATGATGTGCTCTTAATCGGGAAAGTTGAAGCAGGAAGATTGGGGTTTAATCCAGTAAAAATGGATTTGATTAAATTCTGTCGCACCTTGGTAGAGGATATACGACTGGGTAATGGTCATAATCACCAAATTATATTTAACGAAGCTGCTATCAATGAACCAGGAAAGTATAAATTTGCTGAAGCTTATATGGATGAGAAATTGCTCAAACATATTTTCGGTAACCTTCTCTCCAATGCCATTAAGTACTCACCAAAAGACAGCTCCATTAATTTTCAACTAACTTACCAGGATGAAGAGGCAATTTTCCAAGTGAAAGACCAAGGGATTGGCATTCCTCCAGAAGCCAAAGAACACCTATTTGACTCTTTCTATCGAGCTAACAATGTTGGTAATATCTCCGGTAACGGTTTAGGATTAGCAATTGTCAAAAGCTCCATTGACTTACACAACGGCCAAATTACAGTAGATAGTGAGGTCAATGCAGGTACGACATTTACAGTCACAATTCCCTTGAGCGAAGGTTGTTAGATTTTAGGTTTTAGGTTTTAGGTTTTAGGTTTTAGGTTTTAGGCATACACTCACAACACAAAAGGAAAATCCTCCCAATTCTCAATTCCCAATTCCCAATTCTCAATTCTCAATTCTCAATTCTCAATTCCCAATTCCATTCACGGCTTTGAGTAGTTCATTAATATTATAGACAAAAGTGGTCTTACATGGTCAAACGTCCTTAATGATATGATATAATCATAGAATTGAAAGACAAATTAGTCGTGTTGTTATTGAGAATAAAGACCGATTAACAAGGTTTAATTTCAACTTGTTTGATTTGTTCTTTAAGAGTCATAAAGTAGATATTGAATAGGTCGAAGAATCTTTGCCCAAAAGTTATGAAAATGAATTAGTAGAAGATTTAATTTCGATTATGTCTTCATTCTCAGCCAAAATTGATGGTAGAGGTTCTGCTGTTAGGAGAAAACGAGATGCAGCTAGTGGAGAGACACCAAATAAAGAAGACTCATAAGTATTGGCAAGAATGTGATAGATTGGCATTTCTGGCCAAGAATCTTTATAATCTTTGTAATTACTACATGAGACAGTCTTTTTTTGATAAAGGCAAGCCACTATCTCAGACTTCGCTTTACCATCAAGTTTCTCAGTCTGATGCTTATAAGGATATGCCAT
>JAAHHL010000502.1 GCA_010672185.1 Caldora sp. SIO3E6
AGAGGAGCAGAGGAGCGGAGGAGCAGAGGAGCGGAGGAGCGGAGGAGCGGAGGAGCAGAGGAAAGCTGAAAGTATTGATTTTTCCTTTCTCAATTTGTCAAATTTTATTACTGAATCGGTGTTCTAGAGCGTAGCGCTCAGGACTTACGCAAATTATCCTATATGACACTAAACGTAGGGATAATTCATGAATTATCCCTACGTTTAGCCTTGGTCCGTAAGTCCTAGCGCTATAACAGTTCTGAGTGAAGACCACTGAATTTATTGCTGAGAAGATGCTGGAAGGTTGTATAGCCGTCGATAAAGGCATTTTGTTTCAAACCCAAGTCTTGACAAAATTTGAGCAAATCAAAGGCATGATTAACGTGGGCTGGTTCTACCTCGTTAGCATGGAAATCAAAAGCTACCGGTAAACCTATGGTGCAACTAGGTAGATTGAGTTTATTGGAATATCAATCAATACTCCTGGGATCTTTCTCCCAAATCACGACAAAGGTGTTATCCAAGTTAAATGGTCTAAAACTTACCAGACTTATATAGAACTCAGTCTTGTCGTTCTTTACTTTATATAACTCCGCATCACCGTATACTTTGCCTAGTTCCTCAATTTCAAAGTCAAGTTCTTCGGTTAAAATAGGTTGAAGGTGAAGCTCATACAATATCATTGGTTTTCTGTGAACTCCTAATGAACCTAATGCCTCTGCCTTGAGTTTAGTTTCACTTTGAAAAAAGTACTCACGCTGTTCTGTTGCTATTTCTGAGTAGGGTAAACGACGAAGAAGTTGATCAATTTCCTCAGGAGTGTTGGTGTTGCTTAGTACTATATTCTTTCTGATTCTCCGACTCAACTCTTCTACAATATCCTTTTCCCTAAAAGCACAAATATCTTGGAGTTGGAAAGGACAGGTGTAATTAGTGATGGGATTATCAGTAAGTTCGAGCCAAATCAGACTATTTAATTGAGATAGGGGGGTGATATCGGTTATTTTATTGTTTTCGAGCCAGAGTTCACGCAGATTAGTTAATTGAGATAGAGGAATGATATCTCTTATTTCATTGTCGCTGAGCCTGAGTTCAGTGAGATTAGTTAATCGAGATAGGGGAGTGATATCTCTTATTTCATTGTCGCTGAGCCTGAGTTCCATCAATTTAGTTAATTGAGATAGGAAAGTGATATCGGTTATTTCATTGTTTTTGAGGAAGAGCCCAGCTAGATTAGTTAATTGAGATAGGGGAGTGATATCGGTTATGTCATTACCATTGAGCTCGAGTACAATCAATTTAGTCAATCGAGATAGGGGAGTTATATCGGTTATTTCATTATCATTGAGCTCGAGTACAATCAATTTAGTCAATTGAGATAGGGGAGTTATATCTGTGATTTCATGACCATCGAGCCTGAGTCTAGTCAGATTAGTCAATTGAGATAGGGGAGTGATATCTGTTATTTTATTGTTTTTGAGGAAGAGACCAGTCAGGCTAGTCAATCGAGATAGGTTAGTGACATCTGTTATCTCATTATTTTCGAGGAAAAGATAAGTCAGATTAATCAATCGAGACAGGGGGGTTATATCTATTATTTGATTGTCACCTAGATAGAGACTAGCTAGATTAGTTAGTTGAGACAGGGAAGTTATATCTGTTATTTGATTTTTCCCTAGATAGAGAGTAGTCAGATTAGTTAGTCGAGATAGGGAGGTGATATCTGTTATTTGATTGTTATTGAGCTGGAGTTCAGTGAGATTAGTCAATCGAGATAGGGGAGTTATATCTATTATTTGATTGTTATTGAGCTGGATTTTACTCAAATTAGTCAATCGAGATAGGGGAGTGACATCTGTTATTTGATTGTTATTGAGCCTGAGTTCAGTGAGATTAGTTAATCGAGATAAGGAAGTTATATCTGTTATTTGATTGTTACTGAGCCTGAGTTCAGTGAGATTAGTTAATCGAGATAAGGGAGTTATATCTGTTATTTTATCGTTATTGAGCTCAAGTTTAGTAATACTTGATAATTTTACTTCTGCTGTTAAACAATCTTCAGCTTCAACTTCCTCCAGCAGCACTTCCACAGTATATCTGGCTTCAGGAGAAATGCGCTCTTTATGCTCACACCATTGTGTAAAACTGCTGTAGTCTTCATTCTGTTTTGGCTGTGCAGCACTAACTGGTAATATACCTGCTGTTAAACTCAAGCAATAAGCTACACCGATACTAAATAGAGCATTTTTTCCGAATCGTAGAATCATCAATTAATATTCCTGGGGTCTTTCTCCCAAATCACCATAAAGGTGCTATTGCTGTCAAATGAGCCAAAACTTAGCAAACTTATATAGAACTCAGCCTCGTCTTTATTTATTTTATATAACTCTGCATCACCGTATACTGTGCCTAGTTCCTCAATTTCCAAGTCAAGTTCTTCCGTTAAAATAGGTTGAAGGGAAAAAGCATACAATCTTGTTGGGCCTCCGGGAATTCTTAATGAACCTAATGCTCCTGCCTTGAGTTTAGTTTCACTTTGAAAAAAGTACTCACGCTGTTCTGCTGTTATTTCTGAGTACGGTAAACTACGGAGAACTTCATCAATTGCCTCAGGAGTGTGTGTTGTGCCTGTTACTAAATCCCTTCTGATTCTCCGACTCAACTCTTCTAGAAGACCCTTAGTCTTAAAAACACAAATATATTGAGGCTGGACAGGACAGGTATAATTATTGAAAGGATTATCAGTGAGTTCGAGCCAAGTCAGATTAGTTACTTGAGATAGGGGAGTAATATCTGTTATTTCATTGTCATTGAGTCCGAGTACAGTCAGATTAGTTAATCGAGATAGGGGAGTAATATCTGTTATTTCATTGTCATTGAGCCAGAGTCGAGTCAGATTAGTTAATCGAGATAGGGTCGTGATATCTGCTATTTGATTGTCATTGAGCCAGAGTCGAGTCAGATAAGTCAATTGAGATAGAGGGGTGATATCTGTTATCTCATTGTCATTGAGCGAAATTCGATTCATATTAGTCAATTGAGATAGGGGAGTGATATCTGTTATTTCATTGTCATTGAGCCAGAGTCGAGTCAGATTAGTTAATTGAGATAGGGTCGTGACATCTGTTATTTCATTGTTATTGAGCCAGAGTGCAGTCAGATTAGTTAATTGAGATAGGGGAGTAATATCTGTTATCTCATTGTCATTGAGCCAGAGTGCAGTCAGATTAGTTAATTGAGATAGGGGAGTAATATCTGTTATCTCATTGCCATTGAGCTTGAGTGCAGTCAGATTAGTTAATCTAGATAGGGAAGTGACATCTGTTATCTCATTGTTATTGAGCCAGAGTTCACTCAAATTAGTTAATCGAGATAAGGGAGTGACATCTGTTATTTCATTGCCATCGAGCCAGAGTGTAGTCAGATTAGTCAATCGAGATAGGGGAGTGACATCTATTATTTTATTGCCATCGAGCCAGAGCCAAGTCAGATTAGTTAATTGAGATAGGGGAGTTATATCTGTTATTTCATTGTCATCGAGCCAGAGTTCACTCAGATTAATCAATTGAGATAGGGCAGTGACATCTGTTATTTCATTGTCATAGAGCCAGAGTTCACTCAGATTAGTTAATTGAGATAGGGCAGTGATATCTGTTATTTCATTTTTTCCGAGCCTGAGTCCAGTCAGATTAGTTAATCGAGATAGGGGAGTTATATCTGTTATTTCATTGCCATCGAGCCAGAGTTCACTCAGATTAGTCAATTGAGATAGGGGAGTGACATCTGTTATTTCATTACCATCGAGCCAGAGTTCAGTCAAATTAGTTAATCGAGATAGGGGAGTGACATCTGTTATTTGATTGTTATTGAGCCTGAGTTCAGTGAGATTAGTTAATCGAGATAGGGGAGTGATATCAGTGATTTGGTTGTTATAAAGTCCGAGTTGAGTCAGATTAGTTAATCGAGACAGGGTCGTGATATCTTTTATTTCATTGTTACTGAGTCCGAGTTGAGTCAGATTAGTTAATCGAGACAGGGTCGCGATATCTATTATTTTATTGTTACTGAGCACAAGTTTAGTAATCTTTGATAATTCGACTCCTGCTGTTAAACAATCTTCAGCTTCAACTTCCTCCAGTAAAACTTCCACAGTATGTCTGGCTTCAGCAGAAATGCGCTCCTTATTCTCACACCATTGTGTAAAACTACTGTAGTCTTTATTCTGTTTTGGCTGTGCGGCAGTCACTGGTGACATACATGCCGTTACACTCAAGCAATAAGCTACACCTAGACTAAATAGGGTATTTTTTCTGAATCCTAAGCTCATGAGACTTGCTCCTGTAGGGAGTTGGAGGAGTGTGGGGGACAAGGGAAGTATTTAGGGCTTGCTGAATAAGTCGATTGACGCGGGTTTTGAAGTAATAAGTAATAAGTAATAAGTAATAAGTTAAGAGTTCAGGAGGAATTTTCTGATAAAAGTGCAAGGTTTTTGAACTAAAAAATACCATTTCCTTGCACTTGGCGAGACTAAAAACGATTATTCTTAGAAACCAAGACGGAAACTTATAGCACAAAAAGGTGTGGGGAGTGTGGGAGGTGTGGGGAGATGGGGAAGAGAGGGAAGTGTGGGAAGAAAAAACAGGAAGAAGGTATGATTTAATCGTCGATCAAAGTTGACAAAAATGGGATGCACCGGAGAAAAAAGCCGAACAGCTGCCATTTTTGCCACCAACAACTAACAACTAACAACCAATCATGAGCCAATTCCCGAAAAACCTTTCCCACTGGAACCTTATAGCTGAGCGTTCCCTGGCAGGTGAGCGGCTTACCAGAGAGGAAGCCTTAGCTGTGCTCAATGCTCCTGATGCAGTTCTCCTTGAACAGCTGGCTGCTGCCTACCGAGTGCGCTATCACTACTGGGAAAATCGGGTGCGGCTTCACTTCCTCCTCAATGCTCAAAGCGGCTTGTGTCCAGAAGACTGTAACTACTGCTCCCAGTCTAAAATCTCGACAGCAGAGATTGACAAGTATCCTCTACTAGCCAAGGAAAAAATCCTTAATGCGGCTGCAAGAGCTCAGGAATTAAAGTCAGGAACCTTCTGCTTTGTCATATCTGGGCGCTCTCCTAACGAGTTTGTCTTTACCAAGGTTCTAGAGGCAGTGCGGGAAGTAAAGGCGAAATATGAGCTCAAAGTCTGTGCTTGTCTAGGACTTTTGAGCGAAGAGCAGACACACCGTTTAGCAGAAGCAGGAGTAGACAGGGTAAATCATAACCTCAATACTTCGGAAAACTACCACCCCCAAATTTGCACTACCCATACCTTCCATGACAGGGTAGCGACAATTAAGAATGTGCAAGCTGCGGGCATCACCACCTGTTGTGGAGGTATCCTGGGTATGGGAGAATCTAATGAAGATATCATCGACTTAGCCTATTCTCTGCGGGAACTAGAAGTAACCAGTGTCCCCCTTAACTTTCTGATTCCTATCCCTGGCACTCCCTTAGCTAAAGTCCGAGAATTAAATCCCCGCCGTTGCTTACGTATTCTCTGCCTATTCCGCTTCCTGCTCCCAGCTCAGGAAATCCGTATTGCCGGGGGGAGAGAGGTTCACCTCCAGTCTCTCCAACCCCTAGGACTCTATCCAGCCAATTCCATCTTTATCGGTGACTATTTAACTACACCAGGTCAAGCAGCATATAATGACTTCCAGATGATTGAAGATGCTGGGTTCGTTCTGGAGACAGCAGATAACCAAGCAGTAGTTGATGCTGATACGGGGACACGGGGACTTAGTGCCGTGGCACAGCTAACATGAGGGAATAAATGTAGTGCGAGCATCTTCAATCATCT
>JAAHHL010000503.1 GCA_010672185.1 Caldora sp. SIO3E6
TCTTTACTACCTTCCTGAGCAGTTATCGTCTCTTTTAGCGCCTGAACCTTCACATCGTCGTATTCTGCTAAGGCTCCTTCAAGTTGGCGAATAATCTCCTCTTCCACTCCCCGTTTTTC
Source organism: Caldora sp. SIO3E6 (assembly GCA_010672185.1). GTDB lineage: Bacteria > Cyanobacteriota > Cyanobacteriia > Cyanobacteriales > Coleofasciculaceae > Caldora. The sequence continues at coordinate 120 of JAAHHL010000503.1, forward strand.
CGGTTGCAGGTTCTTAAAGTTGGCAACTAAGACAACAACCTGATTTTTCAATAGGTTCTGTTGATAATACCAGTCTCCACCACTCACGAAGAGCAAAAATACGACTACAAACCCGCCAAGGAGGGCTAAGCGTCTAGTCTTCTGGCTGTAACGCTTAACCAAAGAAACCCTATCCTCACTTCCATCAGTTTTGCTTTGCTTGAAAAAGACATAGAGGCAGATGAAGAGCAAGCCTACAAAACCAACCGCCAACAGGCTCACCGTTAGCGGTTCCAATTCTCCCTGTATTAATTTGAACTCTCCGATAGCAGTAATGGCACAGCTAGCTACAAGAGGTAGCCAACCTACCGAATGAGTAACCCTAGGGACAATAGATTGTAGCGGAGAGGTTGTATCAAGCTCAGATAAACAGCTATTATTTTCTTCTACCGAACTTGATTTTATCTCTAGTTTTGCTAGCATCTCGAAAGCAAAAGCACTAGCATGTTGAGAAGCTTTCTCCTGTCGGATGCCTTCCGGTTCTACCGAATCATCATTTTTCCCCTCAATTAAATCAGAAATACCGCGAATGACGACCGCTTGAACATTATCATAGGCAAAGGCTGCACTCAAGAAACCGAACCCTTCCATCTCCAGAGCGATCGCATCGTTATAACTTTCCCTTAGTAATTGGAAAATAGCTGATTCTCTGGAAGCAACCACCTTTTCTCCAGCAACAATGGGAGCTACAAACACCCTAGGTTTTTTAAGAGGTGTACTGTATAGCCGTTTTAACCAGTCCTCTTTTCTTGCTTCAAATTTAGCTCTCTCCAGCAGCCGATAAGCAGACTTTCCTGCTTTAGGGCGAGGGAAAAACTGCTCTCCTACTTTTCCTGACTCATAGCCGTAAACATCCGTCGCTACCACCACATCCCCAATGGCAACATCTTTGATGCCTCCGGCAATTCCCACAAACAAGAGGATGTTAGGCTGGAAATAAGCGATCGCTCGTTCCGTTGCCGTTGCTGCAACTGTGTTACCTGCCCCTACCTCAGCAATGATAACTTCCCATTTCTGTCCATCGGGAATAAACTTACCCTGCTCATAAATAGTTCCCGGAGAATGTACCTTTTCCTCTAACTCTATCAGATAATTACGGACAGCTAGATACTCAACAGACAAGGCAGTTAGTATTACTGCACGAGGCATGGACTAATCCTTTGAATAGTTTGGTTAGTTATCAGCTAGTTAGCTATCAGCTATCAGCTACTAGCTATCAGCTATCAGCTATCAGCTATTAGCTATCATAACAAATCCTGGTTAGTTACTCTGTTTATTGAACAAACCGCGAAATCCTGTAGTAATGCCGTTGGAGGGCGCACGTCGGTGCGCCCCTACAAATGTGGTAATTAATCGGGACTTGATATAGCAATTCTCACATCCGTGAGCTACACCTCCCATTCCCCATTCCCCATTCCCCATTCCCCATTCCCCATTCCCAAAAACCAATAACAAACGTACCTCACAAGTATGATAAACGCTATATAATTTGCCCTGCTTTGACAGAAAGAATCTGTGAAGACTTCAACCATTGGGAATCAAAAGCTCCTAAATGGGTAGTAGTAATCAAAGTCTGAAATCGCTCTTGAATCGCCTCAAGTAACTGATTTTGTCGATTAAGATCTAGTTCTGCCAATACATCATCTAGCAATAGCAGAGGTGGTTCTCCTACTACTTCTTCAATTAACTTTAACTCAGCTAGCTTCAGGGCTAATACTAATGTTCGCTGCTGCCCCTGAGAACCATAAGATCTCGCCGGAGTTTGGTTAATGGTAAACTCTACTTCATCCCGATGGGGGCCAACAAGAGTTGTACCTTGATGTCTTTCCGGGAGACGACGCTGCTGAATTTTGTCGAGAAATGCCTTTTGTACCTCTTCTGGCTCATCCTGCTCAATACTGACATTGGGAGCATAGTTAATCTCCAGCACTTCCGTTGCCCCACTGATACTAGTGTGCCATGTCCGGGCAAGGGGGGCTAGTCGTTGCAGCATTCTTGCTCGACGCCTAGTAACTCGTGAGCCAGCGGTGGCTAGTTGGGCATCCCAGAGAGCTAGTTGATCAATCTGGTCTTGGTATGGTAACTCATCTGTGCCTTCGATTTCCTGCTTGCGAATTTTTTTGAGGAGAGCATTGCGTTGCCGCAGTACCTGGTTATATTGCTGCAAGATATAGGCATAAATTGGTTCTAGCTGAGTAAGGATGGCATCAAGCCAATGGCGACGCCTTTCCGGAGCCCCCCGCACTAGCTCCAAATCCAGACTGGAGAATTGCACTGCATTGAGGATACCCAAAAAGTCCATTTGGCGACGTAAGGATTCTCTATTTAAGGCAACAGTACGCCTGCCCTGATTACGTAGAGTGATCGATAAATCCACTGAACCATAGGCTCTCTCCAAGTTAGCCCGAATTTCACCAACAGCAGCCTCTTCCCATACTAGCTCGCGATCGCGCACTGAGCGATGACTTTTAAGAGTCGCCAACAACTCCACCGCCTCCAGCAGATTCGATTTCCCCTGAGCATTGTTCCCCACCAAAATCGTCTTAGGAGCATTAAAATGCACTAAGCAATTCTGGTAGTTACGAAACTGTCGGAGTTGTAGGGTTTTTAGGTACATTGGTTATTGGTCATTAGTCATTGGTCATTGGTCATTAGTCATTTGTTATTGTTTATTTGTTATTGGTACAAAGGACAAAGGACAAAGGACAAATAACAAAGGAATTAATCCTCTTACTTCAGCTTCACCACCTCCAGCAAAAACCCATACTACCATGGCCAACCTCCAATACTAGGATCACCAACACGGTAGAGGTCTCCTAATTGCCATCCCTCTTCCAGTTTTGGCTCCAGCATTGGTTTTGTAAGAGATTTAATGGAAAAATGCGTTCTATTTTCTGAAGAAAAACACAGAACATTCTCTAAACAATCTGTAAAATGATCTAAAAGGTCAGGGCTATGGGTGGTAACAATTACTTGAGTTTTTTTGGCAGCTTGTTTGATCCATTCCGCCAAAATGGGCATCCATGCTACGTGTAATCCTAATTCTGGTTCATCAATAACTAACAATGAAGGAAGAACTGGAGAATGTAATAGAGTAGCCCAACATAACATCCTGACTGTGCCATCGGACATATCTGTCAAAAAGAAAGGTTCTGGTATTCCCTCAAAGTACCATTCTACAGTAAGAGATAAGCGACCAGAACGTATCGGTCTCAAGCGACGAGTTTTAGGGAGAATCAACTTCATTGCTTCGTTAATACTATCCTCAAAGTCGATATTTTGTTGGTTTAAATTGTCCAACACCAATGGTAAGTTATCTCCCGATGAAGACAAATAAATATCGCTTCTACCTATTTGTGGTTCTGCAGTTCTAATTTGATGTAAATCCATATTATTGGCATTGTAAAACTGCCAGTTGGTAATAAATTCTAATAACTCTCTTCTAATTTTATAAACAAGTGCATTTTCTGGAGAAAATGGAGTATCTTCAAGTAGTCGGGGAAAAACGACAAGACCCAAAGTATTGATGGGAATATTGTCTAAAAGTTGATAATTACAATACATACTATTAATTTTCTGGTCTGATATAGTTCCTGTGCCAGATTTTGTGTTATGAAATTGATAATAATAAGTAGGTTTCTTTCGTCTTAACTCATGTAAATCTTTTCCTTTATATAAAAATTCTTCAGCAATACTAACTCTTGTTCGTTTATCAACATAAAGCTTTAAATCCAATATGCCACTATCTTCGTTTGGGTAGCCAGTTTGGGAAATTTGTGAAAATCCATACGAGATGCCTACTTTAGCGGGACTTTCAACATTACCATCTAAAATTCTGTTTCCTCCAAGTTTGGCCACTGCATCCTCAAAACTACTGATACCTCGACTTTCATCTGGAAGACTGGTTAGGCAATCTTTTAAAAACTTCAAGCAACTGATAAAGTTGCTTTTTCCTGAACCATTTGCACCTATCAATATATTCAGATTTTTGATATTAGCTTGCTTGTCTAAACGAAGATTCTTGTAATTGTCAGTTTTGATAAACTGAAGAATTGGTTGGCTCATAGTATTAATGTGACTGAAATAGTTTGCCTAAACCAGCAGACAGCTTTAGCCATGCAAAACGTTCCCACATTATACTCCACTATCAACACCTCAGCTATTAGAACCTCATAGCAAATCTGGGTTAGATACCCCCGTTTTGAAAAAGCTGGGGGAGTTGAGAGAGATAGAGTAGTGCGAGCATCTTGCTCGCGTTTGACTCACCTCTTGCACCAGTATAAATATACTTAATGACGTCAATCAGAACAATCAATTCTCATGCTGAAACAGTCAAATATTATCACTTTTCCCTGTTCCCTATTCCCTATTCCCTTCCTTTACAGGTAAGTTTTCGACAGGCGTGCAAGATCTGAGTTTGACCGATCGCGAGCGAGACGCTCGCACTACTTAGAAATATATCGCTAACGACAAACAACAAACAACAAATACCTAACGACTTTTGTACCAACGAACGAACACTTTCTCCAACTCCACCCAAACAAATAATGAGGTACTAAAGCCCAGACAAATGGCAAGTTCTTGTAAGGTTAGGGGTTCAGTACCAAAGAAATTTTGTAAGAATGGTACATAGACTAACATCAGCTGTAAGGTGGTAGTAACAGTCACCGATAGCAGTAAATAAGGATTAGAGAAGGGGTCTAACTCCAAAGTTATGCGGGTATTGGAGCGTACAGCTAAAGCATGACCCATTTGAGCAATGCAGAGGGTAGTAAAGACCATGGTCTTCCAATGCTCTGGAAAATATTGATAAGCTAGGGTCATTAAGGCAATAGTAACTACGGCGAAGACAATACCGATACGAATCATATAGGAACCCAGTCCCCTAGCAAAGATACTCTCACGGGGACTAAAGGGAGGACGCTGCATCACATCTGGTTCCGCTGGCTCTACAGCCAGAGCGAGAGCTGGTAAACCATCGGTGACTAGGTTCATCCAGAGAATTTGCAAGGGAATCAGAGGTACATCCCCTAACCCAATCAGGGGTGCAGCAGCAATCGTTAATAGTTCACCAATATTGCTCCCCAGGATGTATCGAATAAACCGGCGAATGTTATCGTAGACGGTGCGTCCTTCTTCTGTGGCAGCGACAATAGTGGCAAAGTTGTCATCGAGTAGCACCATATCGCTGGCTTCTTTACTGACATCAGTACCGGTGATACCCATAGCAATACCAATTTCAGCTTGCTTGAGGGCTGGGGCATCGTTAACCCCATCCCCTGTCATGGCAACAAACTTACCGCGATTTTGGAGTGCCTGCACAATCCGCAGTTTATGCTCTGGGGAAACACGGGCGTAAATGCTAACTTCGTCTACTTGTTGCTCTAATTCTTCCTGGGAGAGGACTTGCAACTCCTTACCCGTGAGGACATGCTCACCTTGATTGGCAATTCCCAAACCATGAGCGATCGCTTTAGCAGTAAGCTGGTGATCTCCAGTAATCATCACTGGTCGAATTCCTGCCTCCTGACATTCTCTCACAGCTTCAAGTACCTCTGGTCGAGGGGCATCCCACATTCCGACTAATCCTAACCAGACTAAGCCTTGTTCCGTAGCTTCCGAATCTTCCTCTTCTGATAAAACTTCTAGGTGCTTGTCGTCCACA
>JAAHHL010000504.1 GCA_010672185.1 Caldora sp. SIO3E6
TGCATCAAGGAATCAACCGTATTCGCAATATCAGTGATAGTTTAGTGCAACACGGCGAAAAGAACCCACCAGTCTGAAAGCGATAGAATCCTTATATCAAGTTCGGTTGAATACCTTAACTTTGACGAGGATATAGTAACAAAAGATAGAGAATGCAAGTAGGCTATCAGCTATTTGAGGAACTTGAAATAGTAACTGCTCACTGGGTGTCTCACTGACCCGCTTGAAAAACTTGTTGTGCTGTTCGTTGAAAGTCTGTAAAGGTCGGCGAAATGATTGCATCATTACCTCGAAATTTACTGACTTGATATTCTCCTTCAATAAGTTGATGAAGTGATAGCGTTGGTTGTTTAGGTTTCCCTAAGAAGTTCCGTCCTCCGAGTGCCCCATAGTCAACGATCCAATATTCAGGAATACCCATCTCTTCATAATCCGCCCGTTTTTTGAAATAGTCATCACGCCAGTTAGTACTGACTACTTCAACAATGAGCTTCACAGACTCAGCATTTTCAATAATTGAACTGCTTTCCCAACGGGGTTCAGCCGTAATAGTATTTTGATCAATGACAACAATATCAGGCTCGTAGCCAGACTTGTCATTGCTTGACTTCACAATCGATTCTCTAGGAATCGTCCAAATGCCTCGCTTCCCCATTGAGATAATCGTGAGGATTAATTCTTCCATGAGAAAGCCGGTCACATTGGAATGTTTCCCCGTTGGTTTTGCCATTTTGACGATTATTCCATCATGGAGTTCATAGCGTCCGCTCGTTTTAGGATACCAGGCGATAAATTCTTCAAAGGTAATAGGTTTTGCTAGGGATTGAACCATCGATTTTTCTTATCGGAGGAACTCATTAATTCTAGAACACTGATTCAGTCTTATTTTGATACAACTAAACCGGATTTGCCATAACCCCTTTTAGCTACAGCGAGAGTAGCAGCTATATTTTTTACAAAATTGACGCTCCCCATAGATAACATTCTGAACGAATGTTCAAGAAATCTCGGGGATTCTTAAGAGATAAAAATCCTTAAAGGGTTAGCCAAAAACCCCCTACTCACTCGCTGAAAATCCAGTCCGTGCATACATTTCGCCAAAATATTGGCACATCCATTCATATCGCTTGAAACCAGATGTTTATCTTTTGTTCTATACAATCCACGCTTTATTCTCCTTCCAGAAAATTGATGTTTAGCAGGATTGTCGGCATTGTACACAGGTATCTTGTCTTGGTCGTAGAAACTCGCTTTCGAGGTGTAACTTTCTTCTTGCTCTGTATACTCTATTCCATATCTAGAACAAAGTGCTTCCAGTTTACGTCTCAACTGCCAGAATGGTATTTGTACAAAATTCTGATTATTTGAGAGTCCCAGATTAATCTCTTGTTTAATACCTGGGTTGTAACCAACTATTAATTTACCTATTTTATGCTCAATACAGTGATTAATTATCAATCTAGCTGCCTTGTTCAAATAATCTCTAACACAGTTATTACGCCATTGATATAGCCTTGCTTGTCTGTTTGTTACACACTTAATCCCTTGTTTTTCCTTGAGAGAAGTCAGATAAGCGTTCTGCTTGTTGTACCACCGATTAATGCTTTTCAGTCGTTTTCCATCAATCAAAAATTGATGCCCTTCCGTGTCAATACAAGCGCAGAGATTATCCACTCCCAAGTCCAGAGCCATCGCTTTCTTACTATCAACCAACGCCACGTTGAAAAGATTCTTGCTCAAGCGACACAAAGCAGACAGGGCATCAAATTCGAGTTGACTAAGTCTTCTGAGTTGGTTCTTTTGGGTGGCGTACATGCTAATTTATCTCGCGATAAAGGCTATATTACCGCGAAAGTTGTATCTTGTACAGCCTACGACCGAGAAAATAATATTAATTTTTGTCAAGCTGTAAAAATTAACTGTCAACAGAGAAAAAACGCAAATACTTGGTCTAGCGCCATTTTATTACAAAATCTTAATGTAAATCTTTATTAAAAAAGCCCCTCATTTTTTGATCCCCTTGCTAGCCAAAGCCAAAACTTCATGCTAGTCTATTTCAGTTCAAACAAATAAAACGGAGACGGAACGAGTACGACTTAACTGGTGCATTTTGAGTTCTTGCAGCAAAACCAGCAAAAATCTACCTCGAATTCCCAAAGCTTTTAACAACTGACGTATGAATCACAAAATTTTGAGTGGCATCACTGTAACTTTTCTGGCAACAACTCTTGGTGCAGCGATACCCGCTAATGCCCAACAAGCGAAGGAAGTTAACTATGTTGTTGGAGATAACTCTTCTGTCTTAAATCAGGTTTGGCAGATACCAGCAACAGCAACTCTTGCCTCAACTCAATCACCGACTCAACAAAATCCAGGAGTTGAGGCAGAAAAATTGTCGTCTTTGGTAGCAATGGCAGAGGAAGAAGAAGCCATTGCGAAAATTTATGCTTATGAATTAGAGGGACGTGAGGCAGCAACTCTCTATGTACGCAGTATTCCTGTACTGACTTTCTTGGATTCCCAGGCCGTGACTGCCAATGCTAGCAAAATAGCAGCAACACCAACTAGTCCAAAAAAGACAACTAGCTTGGCTGCTTCCGAGGAAAATGGAAGCAACTTGAATCAAATAAATGAAGCTATCGACCTAGCAGTCGCCCCGGATATCGATCCTACTGCCAATGACCCAGTTACAAGAGCCACAGCAGTTGCCCGTCGCCTCAATCAACTCTATGTAGACAAAGTAGATGCTGCGGCGCTCAATGTCCGTTGGAATGATCAGTGTGAGTGCTACAGTATTGAAGTCAAAGACGAGGAGTTAGTTCAGGTTAACCAGGCAACTATCTTACCAGATACCACCAAAAACCTAGCAGTCGATGCTCTCCAGGCAACTAATCGCCTACGACGTTTGATGGGTGATGCTCCCCCTTTGCAGGAAATCACTGGTATGCCAGCACCTCAAGTAGCACAGCTGTCTCCTGAACGAGTACAACAACTTCAACGTAGTGGCATGGCTTCTTGGTATGGTCCCGGCTTCCACGGCAGAAAAAGTGCTAGTGGTGAGAGATTCAATCAGAATGCCCTAACCGCTGCTCACCGTACCTTACCTTTCGGTACAAATGTACTGGTAACTAATTTGAATAATGGTCGTTCCGTTATTGTACGGATTAATGACCGGGGTCCTTTTATCCGGGGTAGGGTAATTGATCTCTCGGTAGCTGCTGCTAGAGTAATCGGAATGCTAAACTCTGGAGTTGCTCCTGTGAATGTACAGGTTCTGGAAAATTAACAGATAGTCTTTTACCCGGTAAATATTGGTACAACCTAGTATTTACTGGGTATTAGGTACGATTATAATTTCTCTTAACAGAAAGGTTATTCATTGCCTTTTCCATGTCTTCGCGATTACCCAAGGTGCTCAGGCGTAAGAAACCTTCACCACTCGAACCAAACAAAGAACCAGGTATGCCAACAATACCGGTTTTGAGCAACAGTTCGTCAAAGACTTCCCAAGAACTCATTCCCTCTGTTCCTTTAACCCATATATAGGGATTATTAGTGCCACCAAAACACGTCAAGTCCAAAGCTGACAAACCTTCCTTGAGAATTCTGGCATTTTCCAAATAATAGTTAACAATTTCTTGACATTCTTGTTGGCACTCTGGCGATAAAGCAGCAATGCCTCCTGCTTGTGATAAATTAGAAGCACCCCAAAATCGGATAGATTGACTAATTCTAAACATTTCAGTCAACTCTCCTGCTACAGTGCTTTCAATAGTTAGGGAAACAGGAACCACAGACCAACCTAATCTTAATCCAGAGAATCCAGCGGTTTTGGAAAAACTACCTACTTCGATGGCACATTCAGTGGCTCCTTCTATTTCATAAATACTTCGAGGAATATTATTATCGGTAATAAAGGCACTATAAACAGCATCAAAAATAATGATAGATTTGTGATGTATGGCATAGTCAACAAAGGCTTTGAGTTGTTCTTTAGTGGCAACTCCTCCTGTGGGATTGTTAGGAAAACATAGATAAATGACATCTACCTTTGATTTCGGAATATCTGGAACAAAATTATTCTCTTCTTGGCACTCCAGGTAGATAATTTTACTTCTACCTGCCAGGAGATTTGCCTCTAAATATGGGGGATATATCGGGTCTTGTAAGGCAATAACATTATCTAGACCAAAGAGTTCCTGAAGACCAAAAGTACCTGACTGTGCCCCGTCACTTACAAAAATTTCTTCTGGTTGTAGCTCAATTCCACGAGGCTTATAGTAATTGTGGCCAATAGCCTCTCTCAGCTTGATATTTCCGTCAAATTCCCCATATCCTGTATAAGTTGACTGATGACCCAACTTGGTAGCAGCATCAACTATAGCTTCAACAACTTTTGCTGGTATGGGATGAGTTGTATCACCCCAGGCCATCATGTATATTTCTTTTTGAGGATGAGATTTTTTATAGTCTTCAACTGTCTTAATTAGTTTATTTCTGACTATATCTGCAAAAGTATCAGAAGTAAACAATTTATTCAGGTTTTGATTTTTAGTAGTCATATTTAGGATTTTAGTGATGTTTTCAATACTGATAATTTATGAAGCTGAAAATTTAGAACTATTGATTACGGAACTCAAGGCAAGTATACCAGACCTGGACATCGAGGTCTGGCCAGAAGTGGAAAATCCAGAGAAAATAGAGGCAATCTTAACTTGGAAACCTCCTTTAGGAATAATGGCAAAATTTCCCCAGCTTAAGGTAATTATGTCCCTGGGAGCTGGAGTAGAACAGATTTTAAGAGACCCCAATCTTCCTCAAAATGTACCAATTGTTCGTATTGTTGAACCCCGTGTAACATCGAGAATGACTGAATACATTTTGTTAGCGGTGCTTCGTGTTCACAGACAAGCATTTGCCTATCAAACATTGCAACAAGCGCAACATTGGCAACCTTTACCTCTACCAGAAACTAGCTCCTGTACTATAGGAATTTTAGGTCTTGGTATTCTTGGTACAGATGCTGCTCGAACACTCAATACTCTTGGTTTTCCTATTCGGGGTTGGAGTCGGACACCAAAGAACATTGATGGGATAAAGTGTTTTCATGGACTAGATCAATTACAACCTTGCTTGAGCCAATGTCGAGTACTTGTATGCTTACTTCCCTTAACTAAAGAAACCAAGGGGATTCTTAATCGTGAAACATTTTCCGCTATGCCTCAAGGAAGTTATGTGATTAATGTTGCACGAGGGCAACACTTAGTAGAACAAGATCTATTAGCAGCATTAGACTCAGGTCAACTTTCAGGTGCTTGTCTGGATGTTTTTTCTCAGGAACCTTTGCCTGAAAATCATCCCTTTTGGTCGTACCCTCAAATTACCATAACACCCCATGTAGCAACTCAAACCGATTCTGAATATTGGACACAATCGCTGATAGATACTATTTGTTGCTTTCGTGATGGTCTTCCTTTGAAGAATTTGGTAAATCGTCAACAAGGTTATTAATATTTCTATAACTACTGATTTAAAATCTTTTTAAGACTGAATTCCAGTTCTTTGAGACATTATAACCAAACATATCTAGATAGTAAGTATCTACCAAATACTGAGCTTCATGTTCCAGCAACCAATTTCTCACATCAGCCAATTTCTGGTTCCCCTTTTCAACCTCATTTTCATCTTCCCAGTTTTGACTCCAAAATTCCCATAAGTATTTATTTGTATCTTCTACAATTATGTAATCTCCTGTTTGCAAACCATGATTGTGAAAATAATCAACGACTGCAACTGGATTGACATGAGCATCA
>JAAHHL010000505.1 GCA_010672185.1 Caldora sp. SIO3E6
GAAGGGGGAGCCGGAAAGCCCCTCTCCTCTTAGGGGAGGGGTTTGGGGAGGGGTGAGACCCCCCAGTCGATTCGCCCACAGTATCCTTAAGTTCTATGCGGGGCAAGGGTTTCACACCTTAAGTTGACACCAATGAACCAAAATTTCGCTCACCCCAGAAAACCCAACAAATCAAAAAAGAGCGATCGCATTGAGCCAAGAAACCAGCTTTTTGTGATAATTTGGGCAACATCACTCTGACTTGCAGCTCCAAACCCGGTTCCAACCATCCAATGAAAAGAGTCTTTGCAACCCCCACCATCTTACAAATGGAAGCCGTGGAATGCGGTGCGGCTGCCCTGGGGATTATTTTAGGATATTACGGTCGTATCGTGCCCCTGGCGGAACTGCGTCAAGCTTGTGGAGTTTCCCGCAATGGCAGCAATGCCTATAACATTGTTCAAGCCGCTCAATATTATGGCATGGATGCGGAGGGATATCGCGTCGAAGATGTGGAAGACTTGCTTAATATTGTCCCTCCCTATATCGTCCATTGGAACTTTAGTCATTACCTGGTGGTAGAAGGCTTTGCTAGGGATCGGGTTTTTCTCAACGATCCCGCAGGGGGACGGAGAGTGGTTCCTATTGAAGTCTTTGATAGCAGTTTTACCGGAGTATTTCTCTATATTGAACCCGGTGCTGACTTTAAGAAAGGGGGACGGCACCCCAGCGTTACTTCCGGATTACTGAAACGCTTGGGTTCCTCCGCTGGAGCAGTGTTGTACTGTGCCTTAGCGGGGTTTCTCCTCACCATACCGGGATTAGCCCTTTCCATCTTTGGGCAGATTTTTGTGGATAATATTCTCCTGGAGGGTAAAACCGATTGGCTCAATGGGTTACTCTTGGCTATGGCGAGCGCAGTTTTCCTACAGGGGATACTCACTTTGTTGCGGTTGCGCTATCTGCGGAAACTGAGGATTAAGTTATCGGTGCAGATGTCCAGTGAGTTTCTCTGGCATTTGTTGCGTTTACCGATAGGATTTTACGCTCAACGGTATGCGGGGGAAATTAGCAGTCGTTTGAGAATCAACGATCGCGTGGCGGGGGTGCTGTCGGGACAGTTGGCAACAACTCTAATTGATACCGTGATGGTGGGCATCTATGGGGTTATTCTTTGGAATTATGATAGCATCTTAACTGCTATAGGGGTGAGTTTTTCCGGTATTAACATCTTAGCGTTGCAATGGGTGGCGCGACGGCGGGTGGATGCAAGCCTGAAAATTATGCAAAATCGCGGTAAAGTTTCGGGACGGAGTATTGCCGGGTTGCAAAGTATCGAAACTCTGAAGGCTTCGGGTTTAGAGTCGGATTTCTTTACCGGTTGGGCAAGCGACTATGCGGCATCTATCAATTCTCAGCAGGAATTAGCCATCGTCAACCAGAAGTTGGGCATTTTACCCACCTTGCTCACCTCGTTAACTTCCCTGTTAATTTTGGTGATTGGTGGTTGGCGGGTGATGGAGGGAGAATTGACGATTGGCATGTTGATGGCATTTCAAACCTTGATGGGTCGGTTTCAAAGTCCCGTCAATAGTTTAATCGGCTTTGGTAGTACCCTCCAGGAATTACGGGCAGATTTGAATCGGTTGGATGACGTGTTGGCGAATCCTTTAGATCCTGTTGTGGGGGTGGGGGATGGGGAGACGCGGGGACGCGGGGACGCGGGGACGCGGGGAGTTAGCCCCATTGAAGCAATTGAGACAATCGAGACAGGGGGTTTCTATGAAGATGCCGATGGCAATTCTGAAACGTTATACAGAAACCCGGTTTCTCAAGTTAAACTAGAAATCAACAATCTCACCTTTGGCTATGCAGCGATCGATCCGCCCTTAGTGGAAGGGTTTAATTTATCCCTGGAACCGGGACAACGGGTTGCTTTGGTAGGAAAAAGCGGTTCTGGGAAATCCACTATTGCCAAACTTATTGCCGGATTATACCAGCCTTGGTCTGGGGAAATTCTCTTTAATGGCATCAACCGCCAGGACATTCCCCGGCAGGTACTTATTCAATCCCTCTCTATGGTAGAACAGGAAATTCTGCTCTTTGGGGGCACGGTGCGGGAAAATTTGACCCTATGGAATCCCGATATTCCTGACGAATGCCTGGTAAAAGCCTGTGAGGATGCGGCGATTTACGATAGAGTGATGGAACTTTCGGGGGGATTGGATGGAGACTTGTTGGAAGGAGGGGCAAATTTCAGTGGGGGACAGCGCCAACGGTTACAGCTTGCCCGGGCTTTGGTCAATAATCCGGCATTGTTAATCTTAGATGAAGCTACCAGTGCTTTGGATAACGCCACTGAGAAAGAAGTGGTTGCCAATATCCGCCAGCGGGGTTGTTCCTGTGTGATTGTTGCCCATCGGTTGAGTACGATCGTTGATTGCGATGAGATTGTTGTCTTAGGGGAAGGGAAGGTGGTGCAACGGGGAACTCATGAGGTGTTGTTGTCAGATACTGAGGGGGTGTATGCTCAGTTGCTGGCGGCGGAGGTTTGAGAATTTAGAATTTAGAATTTAGAATTAATTTGTATAACGGGCTGATGCGGGTTGAACCAGGATGAGGATGATGGAATTTGTAGGTTGGGTCTCGTTGCCTCGACCCAACACGAGGTGAGTGGGCTGTGTTCGGTCTTGCGATCGCTCTACCTAACCTACATTTTAAGTGCGATCGCGTAACGCACTGAACCTGAGAAATTTAGGAGGGGGTTGTGAAAGGGGTTATTTTTTGTTATTATTATTTGATAATGGGATAAATGTGCGCCTGTTGTGTATATCAAATGAGAACATCCTTGTCAAAACCGCCTATACATACCCCCGGAATAAATGATTGGAACTAATCAACGGCAGGCCAATCAAAAACAACAACACAACTTGAAAGTGGGGTTTAGCAGTTGTAGCCGTAGGGTGGGCATGGTCAACCATAAGTGTTTAGCCGGATTTGATATTAACCATGCAATAATATTGACACCAATAGAATTCGTACCTAACCCAAGATTCCATGACAGTATCAAGCGTTGCCTATCTCTGCTCCCTAGCAGTGGGGCTAATGTTCCTGATTACGGGCATCCTCAAAGTCATCGAACCCTGGAAATTTTTCCAGCACCTGGCTAAACTGCGCCTCATCCCTCCCAAACTCTTAACCACTTCCGTTTATACCTTCAATGGTTTCGAGTGCGCCCTTGGGGTTGCCTTAATCGCCGGGGTCAAACCGCTTATCATTATTCCCTTGGGTATGGCACTGTTGGTCTTTTCTTCCTTCCTTACCTATTGGGGAACCTCCACGGGTAAGACGGAAGATTGCGGTTGCTATAACGGTTGGGTGGAAGTTTCCCCCGTCCAAAGTATTGGGCTAAATGTCTTATATATTAGCCTGTTGGGGGTTGCCTTAGTTTACGGACAAACAGAAGCTACCCTCCTCTGGCAATGGGATATTTGTGTTGTTACCTTTCTCCTTGGCTTAGGATTATCCGGAGGTTCTTTAGACTATCGCATCCGCAAGGGCAAACCCTTCATCGATTTATCTCCCCTGCAAGCGAACCGTCCTTGGCAAGCAGAATGGTTTGACGGTTATACGGAAATAATGTCCGGTTCCCATATTATTACTTTTTTAGGGCCCAACTGTCCCCACTGTAAAAACCTGCTCAATGTCCTCAAAGTGATCCACTCTCGAGAAGATTTACCGGAAGTATTCGGCGTTATTCAGTTAACCACCGACGAGGAAGGACAGGACTATGTGGATGGTTATGCTTTAAACTTTCCCGTGGGGGGATTAGAGCCGAAATTTTGGGATAAACTACAAATCATGGGGGTTCCTATAAGATTTTGAGCCAATAATTTGTCTCTGGTGGCTTCCTTAAGAGAAATAGTCATTTTATGAATAAAATCTGGTTTACTTTCAGCATTCTGTGCTTCTTCAACATTGGCTCCAATACTAGTTCCAGAGCGAATTAACTGTTTACTTAAATCATAACCAGTTCCACCATTCTCTCTAAGGAATTTACATAGATTGACTATTCTTATGCTAAAGCTTAGCGTTCTTTCTTGTATATCTTTTTGTCCCATTTTTTCTAAATTTTCATTCATGGGAAGTTATTTTTTCTAAATTCCCAATTCCCAATTCCCAATTCATTCTAAATTCTAAATTCTAAATTCTAAATTCTAATGAACTATCCAACCGAGCCAAAATCCTTAAGCCTTCTTCTGGATCTCCCTTTGCTGCTAACGCTTGAAAACGAGTATAAGCATCAAATTCCGCTAGGGCAATGGTGGAAAATTCCTCCATTAACTTATTGAGACTGATTCCCCTGGCTGTTGCCAGTTCTTTTAATCTCGAATGCTTATCATCGGGTAAACGAATGGTTAGAGTTGCCATGACTGCTTAACGGTAAATTAAATCTTGGGGTTTTAAAATCGATATATTGGGAAAAACTAAATCCGAATTCTGAAAATCTCTAATGTTGTTCGTCACGATCGCTTGAGCATTTCCAGCTACAGCTAATTCAATCAAATGATTGTCCCCTTCATCTTTGAGATTTGGTCGCCACAGGTAATAAATGGATATCCATTGACTCACACTCATTAACGCTGCCAATAGCTGCTGAATTTCTGCCGATGTTAAAGGACATTGAGCCAGAATTTCCTCCCGATGAATGAGAGATTCGTACTCAGAAAATAGAGCATTTCCCATCAAAGGCTGATACTCTCCCTTCAAACATCGCCGAATCAACTCTCGACTAGGGCCAGTTGCACCAATGAGTGCAGCAACCAAAACGCTGGTGTCAATGACAATTTTGATAGTCATGACAATATGATAGCACATACGCCATCATTGTGTCCTTACCTGAAATAATAGGATAGGTGTGGGCGGGTGAAGGAAATTTACAGTGGCTCTTAAGAAACAAGGGAATAGGGAATAGGGAATAGGGAATAGGATTTGAGCTTGTTTCTTCCGTTCATAAGGGGCAGTGTGCTGCCAGTGGGGGGCTCTTCAGAAACACACTCAGCGGCAGGGGGTTGGGCGAAGCATTTGGGCGACAATTTAAGTATATAGACCTAAGTATACCTATCCAAATGCTTCGCCCCTACGACCCCCCACAAGTGTTTCTGACCTTCGTAGCAGGTGCGGCTGCGCCCGTCGCACAGAGGAACACCAGGCACAGAGGAACACAGAGATTGATAAATTCTAAATTCATTCTAAATTCTAAATTCTAAATTCTAAATTCCCAATTCCCAATGTCTTCCAAAAAACAAGCCCTCCTCTCCCTTGCTTCCATTCTCAACCCAGAATGGGATGGCTTTTCCCCGGATACAGCAGACCCCCTGTTAGCCGCTGCTACCGCAGTGGGAAGCTATTTTGGGATTTCGATTCGCCCTCCCGCCTCTTGGGAAAAGCAAGGACGGACAAAAGACCCCCTAGAAGCGATCGCTCGAGCTTCCCGCATTCGCATCAGAAGGGTGCGTCTGGTAGGATCTTGGTGGAAACAAGATGGCGGTGCTATTTTAGCCTATACCAAGGAGAAAGACCCCATTGCTCTGTTGCCCAAAAAGGGAGGGGGATATCAGTATTATAATCCCGTCATCGGGGTAAAACAGTCCTTAACCCCTGCCTTTGCCCAAACCCTAAAAACGAATGCTTATACCTTTTATCCCCCTTTCCCCGATGGTAAAGTAAGAGCGATCGCCCTGGTTAAATTTGCCTTGAGGGGGCGACTGGGGGATATCCTGGTTTTGGTATCGGCAGGAGTCTTAGCAACCCTGGCGGGGATGGTAACGC
>JAAHHL010000506.1 GCA_010672185.1 Caldora sp. SIO3E6
CTCCTGCCTCCTGCCTCCTGCCTCCTGCCTCCTGCCTCCTGCCTTCTGCCTCCTGCCTTCTGCCTCCTGCCTTCTGCCTCCTGCCTTCTGCCTCCTGCCTCCTACCACCTACAATAGTTAAAGATCCCTAAATCCATCCAAACCGATGACGCCTTCCGAAGTAGAAATTATACCCCAGCCAAATTCAGAAGAACCAGAAAAAGACTACCTCGACGAAATACCCAATGATGTCGAAATGTCTCTGTTCGATCACCTAGAGGAGTTGCGGCAGCGAATTTTCTACTCCCTGATTGCTGTGCTACTGTCGGTTATTGGCTGCTTTGTCGTTGTCAAGACAATTGTGCAGCTGCTAGAAGTTCCCGCTCAAGGGGTCAAATTTCTGCAACTAGCTCCAGGGGAATACTTTTTCGTCTCTATCAAAGTTGCTGGATATAGTGGGATAGTGGTTGCCAGTCCCTTTATTCTGTACCAAATTATCCTATTTGTGTTACCAGGACTGACTCGCCGGGAAAGAAGAGTTATAGGACCTGTGATTTTGGGTTCGAGCATCCTATTTTTCGTCGGTTTAGCATTTGCTTATATTGCCCTAATTCCCGCTGCTCTCAAATTCTTTGTAAGTTATGGTGCAGATGTGGTAGAGCAGTTATGGTCAATTGACAAGTACTTTGAATTTGTCTTGCTGTTGATGTTCTCTACTGGCATTGCTTTTCAAGTCCCAGTGGTTCAAATGCTGCTGGGTGTTTTAGGTATTGTCTCCTCTGGCAAAATGCTTTCTGCTTGGCGCTTCGTTATTCTAGGTGCAGCGGTTTTAGGAGCAATACTCACTCCCTCCACTGATCCCCTCACCCAAAGCTTACTAGCTGGTGCTGTAATTGGTCTTTATTTTGGTGGCATTGGTATGGTTAAGCTGGTGGGTAAGTAGGGCTTGCTGACTAAGTAACAAGTAACGAGTAACAAGTAACAAGTAACAAGTAACAAGTTTTGAGTTCATCTCAACAAAAGTGCAAGGTTTTTGAGCCCATCGGTACATTTTTCTTGCACCTCCTGAGGAAAATTCTCTAACACCTAACACCTACAACCTACCACCTAACACCTAACACCTAAATAGGGTCTGCTGAATAAGTGTGGAAGCCATACCAGAGAAGGATTTCAATCATGAAGCAAGTCAAAAAATCCCAAGAAATTGCATCTCTTAGCTCAAAAACCTGGCATCAACCCGGGTAACCTTGGGAGATGCAGATGCCCAAAACTAGGATAAATGCTGCATTCATTCTTACTTATTACTTGTTACTTGTTACTTGTTACTTATTCAGCAAGCCCTAAATATGGTTGCTTCCCCAGTCACTATTCCCTTCCGAACTATGAATCTTTCTCCTGGAAGTCACCTATTAATTGAAGAGGTGTCTTGGGAGCAATACGAATCTCTCCTACAGGAATTAGGAGAAGAACGTTGTATTCCTCGGATTAATTACAGTAATGGCATCTTAGAATTCATGTCCCCCTTACCAGCTCATGAAAGACCTCATCGCATCATTGGTTACATCGTTACGGCGATTTTGGATGCTCAGGGGCGAGACTGGGAAGATTTTGGTTCCACTACATTTAAGAAACTAAAGCAGGCTGGACTTGAACCGGATACTTGTTTCTACATTAACAATGTTGAACGGGTCAAGTCACTTCAACGTATCGATTTAGAAATCGATCCTCCTCCAGATTTAGCCATTGAAGCAGATATCACCTCTAAAACGACACTAGAAGCCTATGAAGCAATCAAAGTACCAGAAGTCTGGATTTTTCTAAGAACAAACTCAAGATCCTGGTTTGGGAGCAGTCTGGCTATGTTGAATCGAACATCAGTCCCACATTTCCCGATTTAGATGTAGTAGAGATGATTCCCCGATTAGTGCAGGAAGCATTTACACTAGGAACTAGTAAGATGTTGCGATCAGCTTCGCTGGTGGCGTAGCCAATCGCTTCGTCAACAGTTATCAAAATAAGGTAATTTCCTCCGAAAAAATGTATCTATCGTAGGGTGTGTTAATCTCCGTAATGCGTCCACATCCGCAAGACTTTGACAAGGCGTTCGTCCTCAAAAACTTGATAAACTAGCCGATGTTGGATATTAATTCGACGGGAGTAAATGGGAATTGAGGTTCCTTTGAGCTTCTCAAAGCTTGGTGGTGACAGATAGGGGTTCTCTGACAAAACTGCCAACAGATTCTCTGCTTTATCCTTCAATCCAGCTGAAGCAAGTTTCAACGAATCTTTCTGCGCTTGCTTGGTATATTTCAATTTCCAGGACATACATTCTCTACCAGGGGAGTTCGTCTGAGCACTCTTCAATTGACTCTTTGATGCCTTCCTCAATCGACTCCCAGACACCGGGAATAGATTTCAAGTACAGTGTTTCCTGAATTGATTGCCAATCTTCCTCACTAACCAAAACTGCATTTCCCTGTTGACCAGTAATAGTGATAGGTTTATGAGATTCATTAACTCGATTAACTAGCTTAAAAAGCATTTGCCGAGCCTCAGCGACTGAAATAATACTAGAGTCTGACATACTTGCTTAGTCAACTTTACTTTCTCTACTGTACGCTATACATAATCCTGTTACATCCACATTGTAGAGACGTTTCATGAAACGTCTCTACAATACGTTTCATGAAACGTCCCTACAGGATTTCGCGGTTTACTGAAAACGGGGATGTCTAACCCGGATTTGGTATCATATCAAATCCGGCTAAACACTTATCGTATCCTTCTACCTTGCAACCTTGCTTCTTTCCTTCTGCCTTCTGCCTTGGAGCCCTCTGCCTTTTTATCACCAAAGTGTAAGTATTCGACCGGACATGATATCACCCGTAATAAAAACTTCTCCGCGTCAGCCTTATCGCCTTAGCTTAATTGCTCTACAGAACTTTCCAAAAGGTTAAGTATCTGGGTTAGCCAGGTTCTAGCCGCTTCTTCGGTTACAAAATGGCGATTGGCATAGTCGCCTATATTTTCCCAGGGAAAGGAGGGGGAAGCTAAAGCCAATCTGCCTTCAGCAATGATAGTGCGATGCCACTGGGCAAGTTCTGGATTAGTGCCGCCAAGAACTATCTCTGTATCACTCTTGCCTTCAAAATCAGCCTCAGCAAACTCGCCACTAAGAAAACTGTAGAGATTTTCGTAGTTAGGTTCTTGGCTCATCAGTAAATTTGGGAAATATACAGCAAATTTAGTCTCTTATTCAACAGGATAGGAAGTGAGAAGTAAACAATCTCCATTGTCTGTTTTCTTCATAACCGCACGCAACTTACTACTACTGTTAATATTGCTCAGAGAAGGAGGACGAATAGCCACACGACCAATTGTTGCCGTAGCAGTATAGTTAACAGCCCGCTTCTCACCGATAGCAGCACCACTAACCCAACGATTTAAAGTATCCGCGTTGGCTCTCAAAGCAGCTTGGATATTAGTGGTAGCCGTTGTTAAATTGGGATAGGTACTAGCAGCACGTATCCTGGGCGCATTAATCAATCTTTCCACTAGTTGTTGATCACTCTTGCCCACATGACGAGCAATTGTGTGACCTCCGAGCTCCTCTTGTTGTTCTAGCCAGTCAGAGGAGAAACTAGCCGGAACGCATTGCGCCAAAGCTGATTTACTCAAGGTAAAACTTTGTACAATAGTCAAAACAGCCAAGAGCCCCGCACTCTTAGTGAGGGATTGTTTCCACTGGTTAGGCATCTTACGTAATGTCTATTATTAACTAACAACAGCAAGTAGCTTGGTAATTGTAACATTCCGATATTGAGGGGAAGTTTTCCCAACTTCCTCCTGCCTCCTGCCTTCTGCCTCCTGCCTCCTGCCTTCTGCCTCCTGCCTCCTGCCTCCTGCCTTCTGCCTCCTGCCTTCTGCCTCCTGCCTTCTGCCTCCTGCCTTCTAGTAGCATCTCCCGCTTTAAGTTGATAGCCTGGATGTGAGATGATGCCACCACCATGCCACGTTTAAAATCAAAATCAAAATCAAAATCAAAATCAAAATCAAAATCAAAATCAAAGCAGGGAGCAAAACAGCAGTCTCAGTCTGAGACTCCTATTCTCAGCCGCAAAGAGCGCTCAATCCAAAAGCGTAAAGCAAGGGAAGCTAGGCAAAAACTGTTTGGCTTAAGCGCCTTTTGCGTTTTCTTTGCTGTTGCTGTGGGTGTACCTGTGGGAATGATGGTTGAACCCAAAGCCGGTATCAGTGTTGCCTTAGGAGTCCCCTGTCTGATTTTATCCTACAGCTATCCTCGCCAAGCACTGTGGGCTTTACTTATCTATCTTCCCTTCAGTGGTACTGTCACCTACTGGATAGGCGGTGGCAATGCTTTATTCCAGCTTGCTAAAGATGTTTTTTATCTTCCTGCCCTTCTTGGCTTAGTACTAGGATGCCGCAAGCAAGGGGAACCAATCCTCATTCCCAAAAAGTTAATGCCTGCTTTGGGTATTTTATTAGCATTGTCCCTCATCACACTGTTGCTCGGCAACGGTTCCTTGCAACTGTCTGGCAAAGAATCAGGAATCCCTTTTCTACAAGGAATTTTAGGTCTTAAAGTATTAATAGGGTACGTTCCCCTAATCTTTTGCAGCTACTATCTGATTGAGAATAAAAAGCAGTTACTCTTTTGTAGTCGCCTACATCTAGTGCTCGCGATCGCTTGTTGTGTTCTAGGCTTATTACAGTATTCGATGCTACTCAGTGGTAGATGTGCCGGTACTGATCATCTCTCAGGAGAAGAATTATTTAAGGCCACCCTAGATGCTAAATGTTTAGTTGGTGGTTCTCTGCTTTACAGTCCCTCCCAGGGAGTGATCCGCTTGCCGGGAACCTTTGTCTCTCCTTGGCACTGGGCTTGGTTTTTAATTGCCAATAGCGCTTTGACTTTTGTTAGCGCCTTTTGTGATCCTTCCTTATTGTGGCGAATTGCTGGTTTAGGTGGTATGGCTTTAGTTTTCGTCAATGCAGCCATCTCTGGTCAAAGAATAGCTCTTGCCTTAGTACCAGTCTTAATTATAATTTTACTGGTTCTCACTGGTCAGATAGTTAATCTCAAGCGATTTGTCCCTATTGGGGTAGGAATGGCATTGGTACTGGGTATTGTAATTACCAATAATCCAGATATTGTTCAGGAGAGATATGACAGTTTTGTCGGACGTTGGGAAGCTTCACCCCCCACTGAATTCATCACTCATCAATTTAATTGGGCTATGAATGAGCAACCAGGACTTTTTGGTAACGGTTTAGGAAGAGCTACTAATTCTACTCGCATCTTTGGTAAAACCCAGCTGGTGGAAACTTTTCACCCCAAGCTCATCTATGAAGTCGGTTACTTTGGTCTGTTAGCATTTTTGGGACTGTGTACTCGTTTAACAATGCTCACTTTCCAAGAGTACCGTTCAGTTAGGGACAAAAATTTACGTAGTATGGGAGCTAGCTTTTGGGTTTTTATCTTGTTTATCAGTTACTTTCCCTACTGGTATCCTTTAGATACAGACCCAGTAGCAGTATACTACTGGTTTTTTGCTGGTGTGATTTTTAAATTACCAGAAATAGACAAGCAAGAACAGGAAAAAATAAGAGCTAGTTTAGAGATTGAATCTAACAAAAAACAAAAGGCAAAGGCAGCTAGAAAGCGAGCAGTTGCTAAAGCATCTCGGTAGTGCTTTGGAGGCAGGAGGCAGAAGGCAGGAGGCAGGGGGCAGGAGGCAGGGGGCAGGAGGCAGGGGGCAGGAGGCAGGAGGCAGGAGGCAGGAGGCGGA
>JAAHHL010000507.1 GCA_010672185.1 Caldora sp. SIO3E6
TACCAAACCTAACAGGTTTTTCTTGGGGTCTAAGCGGCTTGAGGCCAAAATTACGGGTAAGTGCCGCCTTGATTCAGCGATATCTCGTGCCAATCGCTCTTCGACTAACTGGTAGGTTGGTTCCTCATTATGAGCACGAGCTTCATTACTGAACATTTTGGGGTCTACTCCCGGTGGAATCACCGCAAAGCGATTATCATCCCCTACCTCAACTGCTCCATGATAGGCATGATGAATATACTGTTTGAGCCGTTCCTGTTCCGTATTAGTAATATTAACAGCTGAGCGATTCATACTCAGGCGTTCCACCATCAGGCGGCGTCCAAAGTAATAATACTGATCCTTCTCTGCCAGAGTTTCTGGAGTTATCTTCAGTTTGTCCATCTTCTGCGCACCTAAGGAATGAGCAGTAAAGGAGAAGGGTATACCTGTTTTCTCTTGAATTAGAGCCCCGCACAGTCCCCCATCAGCATAGTGAGTGGTCATAAAATCTGGGAAACTACCCTCGTCTTGATAAAATTTCAGGATATTGGGTACCCATTCAGTGCCAAAATAAGGCCAGAGTAACTCTTTGCGAAGGAATTCCTTGGGACCAGCTGGTAACCGAATGATGCGGACATTTTCTACGTTGGGATAAGCATCAAACTGTTCAGCAAACTCTGGCCATTCTGGGTCTATAACTTGACGAGTGATAATATCAACTTTGTGACCTTTTTGAGCCATCGCAATGGCAACTTCTTTAACATAGACCAGTTGACCACCAAAGTCAGGATGTTCGGTTATGTAACTATCTGCTGAATTGAAGTTACCCTGAGGGTTGAGAAATCCAATGTGCATATTGAATATAATAAATTTTTGTCTTTGTCAAGTAGCTCAGTGCCTACTATACAACTCAAGCAGGAAAGTTACCAAACCATGACATTTGAAATACCTGCTGATCAGGTAAAGTTTAAGCACATTACGGTTAAGAGCTTCTTGACGCAATTATACAGATTATGTGAATTTTTGTAAATGATCTCGTGGAGCAACTAGGTGGTAGGTGGTAGGTGGTAGGTTTTATATCATGTCTGGATAAACAGTTATCATTTCCTTCTTCCTTGCAACTTCCCTTATGCCCTCTGCCCTCTGCCCTCTGCCTTCTGCCTTTTTTCCACCAAAGTATAAGTATTCAACCGGACATGATATAAGTCCTACAAATAACCATTAACTTTGTTATTGAAACCATAGACTTGGCGACTACCAACTAAGGTAACTAACTCCACCTCCCGCTGATCCCCCGGCTCAAAGCGTACTGCGGTTCCGGCAGGTATATTCAGTCGCATACCTCGTGCTTGCTCTCGCTCAAATGCCAAAGCTTCATTCACCTCGTAGAAGTGAAAGTGGGAACCCACCTGAATTGGTCGGTCACCACGATTCGCTACACTCAGTCTAAGGGTGGAACGTCCTGCATTGAGTTCGATTTCCCCTTCTTGTACAAACATTTCACCTGGAATCACTTATTCTCTACTCCTTTGTTCTGGATTAATTACTAGTACTGCTGCGTGGAATTCAAAGTTTGAAATTCGCCGAGCTTTGCTGCTACCCACCATGCTTGGCAAATGTTCACCATGGGACGCAAACAAAATCCAGAATCATTATAGACAATAAAGGCAAGAGCAGATAGCATATATTTTATAGTAATTTTTATTTGGATAGACAAAACTATCTAATCGGTGAGGTACATCTAACTTCCACGATGCCTATTCTTCATTCTCAAAAACCGGGCATGAATTTACCTCATTCCATTGACCCTATTCTTACTCAAAAACTTCAATTATGAGTCGTGTTGTCATAGTTACTGCCTTGAAAGAGGAATACGAAGCTGTTACCAGTCATCATAAATTACGAGAACAAAAAAAACGATCTCGTAAAGATAAAGATTATTATATATTTAGGGATTATTCAATATTTAGTCTTGATTGCAGTCATCAATCATGGGAAGTAATAGTGCTGCAAAATGTTCGAGGTAATGTTAAAGCTGCGATTGAAACCTACATGGCTCTGGAAACATTCAGACCTAGTGTTGCCCTGTTCTTAGGTGTAGCAGGTGGCTTTGAGGACAAGAGAATTAACATTGGTGATGTTGTTGTAGCCAACAAAATTTATTGGTACGAATCGGGAAAAGAGTATAAAAAGTCATCAGAAAACGTAGAGTTGACATCTCGCATTACAGGCATTGCTATTAAGATAAAAGCAGAACAATTAACCCAAAAATATGAGTTAGAAAATTTCTCCATCCATCCTAAACCGATTGCTTCGGGGGAAAAAGTACTGACTAACTCTAATTCAGAAATTTGTCAATTTATTAAACAATATTTGCACGATTCTGTCGCTGTAGAAACGGAAGGCTATGGCTTTCTGAAAGCAGCTAAAGCATATAGTGAGGCTAATCATCGCATAGAAGCTCTAGTTATTCGGGGAATTTCTGATCTCATTGATAACAAAGAGCGTACTCCTCAAGAATCACAAGATGATGAGCGGGAGAGACAGAAAAAAGCTACCTACAATGCCGCAACATTAGCATTTGAGGTTTTAAACGAATTAGAAGTTAAAGACATCGATTTTGCAGAAATTATCACTAACTTAGAGAAAAAAATTCATTCATTACCTGAACATGCCAATGACAATCTCTGGTTTGAGGAAATTCTGGATATTCATCGTAATGCTCTACAATCCATTGCTTCAGAAATGGGAAACTGTGTCCATGCGGATCGTACTACTGTTTTCTTTTTAACAGAAGATCAACAGCAACTTTGGTCTATTTTTGCTGAAAATAAAGGACAGGGGTCTCTAGAAATTCGGGTTCCTGTAGGAAATGGAGTCGCAGGTAAAGTTGCTGAAGATGCAAAAAAGAGAATTGTTATTAGGGAAGATTTAAGTCCAGAAGAACAAACAGAAATCCAAAAACAGGATGACCGCACTGGATACAAAACGAAAACGCTTTTAACTATACCTTTATTTGGTGAAGGAAATAACCCAGGTCAAAAACAAAAAATCATTGCTGTTATTCAATTTGTTAATAAACTGAAACAAGAAAACAATGAATCTATTTTAGATAATGACGGTTTTACAGAAAGCGACTACAAAGAATTTGCTCAATACGAATCATCGATCGTTGAAGTTATAGAAAAGTTTATGAGTTATTACAAGATCTCTAAAAAGATGCAAGCAGTTGTTGATTTCACGAAGAATGTGCAAGCTATCAGCCAAGGTAACCAAAGCTTAGAAGAAACTCTTCAACGTGTAATGCAAGGAGTAAAAGATGTTACCAAAGCAGATCGCAGTACTGTCTGGATTTTTAAGCCTGATTCAAAAATGCTTTGGACAAAAATAAAGCACAAAGATGGTTCATGGCAGGAACTTAATTTACCTCCAGGAGAAGGATTCGCCGGACAATCAGCCGCACTTCAACAAGCAGTCAATATCCCTTGTGATGTCTACAAACGAAAAGGTTCAGAAGAAGCAAAAAAAACAGATAAGAAAACTAAATATCGAACCTGTAGCCTTTTATGTATGCCACTTTTTAGTAATGATGATAAACGTGAGTTGATTGGTGTCAGCCAATTGGTTAATAAAAGATTACCTGGAACGTTCATTGAAAGGCAAGAATATGAATTTGCTTATTGGAAGGATAAAGTTCCAGAAGTTTTCAATGCTAGTTTTACCGAAGAAGATGAGAAACGGCTCAGAGCTTACAATGAACAAGTAGCTGTAGCGATTCAGACAGTTAGAGACTCTAGCTCAAGTGAGCACAATGATAGTCTTTATCAGTTGCTCAAAGCTATTAGCGCGATCGTTGATAACTATATACAATCTGAACAAACGGTTTTTTTGTTTTTAGACGATGATCGAGGATTATACCAAAATCATCATCAAGATAAACGGGAATTTTGGACAGTTCTATTAGAAAAATCTGAACAGGGGGATTCCCAACTACAGGGTTCAGAGATGAGAATACCTGCCTATGAAGGAACAATAGGTAAGGTTTTTAAAAATAAAAAACCTATCATTAATAATGATTTTTTAACCGATCCTTATCTAGATTTTTTGCATGAACCTCTGAATCATTTAGAAAAAAATATCCGCAATTTATTAATAGTACCTCTTTGTGAAGATAACAATCAAAAAAGAGCAGATCCCTTTGCCCTTGTGTTATTTATAAATAAGAAAGGCAAGCCACAAGCAAGTCAAGATTACCCACTCTTTACCGCAGAAAATGCCAAAAACTTTATCAGAAATAGCCAAAATACTATTGCCTTAGTTAAAGCATTTTGTGGATTGTATGCAACCTTTCAAGAACAACAACAGTTAGAAAAATTCAAAAAAGCACTTAACTCAGTTACTCAACCCAATTTAAGCGAAGACGAACAGATTAAGAAAGTCCTGGAAGAAGCGAAAAACCTTGTAGATGCTCATCGTAGCACTTTATGGGTTATAGATGATGTGGAAGAGCCTCGATTGCTAGACGGCACAAGCTTTGACGAAAATGATAATACTGAAGAGTTACCTTCTACTAAAATTGGTCAGGGATATGTTGGTAGAACTGCGGAAAAAGCGATAAATGAAAAGAATACAAAAAATATCGAAAATATTCCTTTTGATATTTATGAAGATCAACATAGTCAAACATCTAAAGATACAGATGCCAAGACTGGGTATCGTACTTGTAGCCTAATGTGCGTACCAATACGCAACCTTGATCAAGAATTGGTTGGTGTCTTGCAATTGGTCAATAAAAAAAGAAAAGGATTTCAAGAATATGATTACGAAAATCCGGTAACATCCCAATTTTACATGTTAGCCCTTTTAAGGGGGTCTGAAACCCTTACAATGTCGTTACTTTGGGTAGTAGTAGTACTTTGGCTACAATGGGATGCTTCCGAAAATCATACCTCTAGACAAGATGAACCTGAAGGGAAAAACCATGACTTAACACTCAAACCTGCGCCTAATTGTTTTCGAGCTAGTTTTAGCAGCAGCGATGAAAAACAGATTTACGATTTTAACGTTACTGTTGGTAATATGCTCTCTCGCATCAAACTCCAGGAAAAAGTTAAATAAGAAAAGAGGACAATAAGTCCCTCTAGCGACTGGGAAAAATTTGTTTTGTAATCACATCAAATTCAGAAGTAACGGAACCATAAGATTGAGGTGAATCCATTACAACAGGCTTGCTTACAATTCTCCGAATAAAAATTATTGCCAAGTAAGTATTTATGCCGAATCTTCTTCCCTCCTGCTTACTTTCTGGTTAATCAAAAAGTACTGAATCAAGACGATTAGCCGCAACCTTGAAGGAAGTAGATTGAGGTTGAGTTGAAAAATGGTAGCTATGGCGAACTCTCGGATGATAACAGCGAGAGTAGTGAAATCTTAATTGATTGCCACCATTGACTGTAGCAGCTTGCTCAGCAGTGAGTTCCGTCAACAGTGGATATTTTTTCTTGCTTGCCATTACTTGTTGTGTGCAATATGCGTTTATTTAAGTTCACTCACTTACTCTTACTAAGGTAAGAGACTTGATCCGGAAGAGTTTCGTTGGGTTTCACTCCCCTTCACCCAACCTACTTTTGTTACTACCTCCTGACTTGAAAGAGACGCGGAGACGCGGAGAAAGGAATTTTCATACATGGTGGTGAAAAATTTTTCATCGGGACTGCCTCCTGCCTCCTGCCTCCTGCCTTCTGCCTTATTTCTTAAAAATCTATCTTCGCTGAATCACCCAAGGAGA
>JAAHHL010000508.1 GCA_010672185.1 Caldora sp. SIO3E6
TCATAGTAGACTTCCGTGTTCAATGTTCCTAGTCACTGATACGGAGTTACTGCTAAGTTGTCAGGAAATACTTTGAGGGAATTTTAGTTGCCGACCGCCAAATGGCTGACATCAACCTGCTTTGATGTCAGTAAATCTCTATGTTTCACCGTAAGGAAGAAGCTTCGATCTCACCAAGGGGTGAGGTAATTTTCTGCATTTGATTTATTGGCTGAGTGGGCTTTCAAGCAATTTTTGACCTAATAAGTGCAAGGTTTTTGAGTCCATCAGTATAATTTCCTTGCACTTTCACCAGGAAATCCGTAATGAACTCTTGACTTATTACTCATCGTTGGATTATTATTGAGGGCTGAGAATGAAAAATAAAATTCCGTAAATTTGTAGGGGCGGGTTTAGGGTCACCATTAACGTATTTAACGATAAGACTAATACAAAACCCGCCCTGTCGATAACCATAGGATTACCAAAATTATGCGATCAGCTTCGCTGGTGCTGAAAGCAATCGCTTGCTGCTTTATTTGGCGATGGGTTGGATTGATTGGGGTAGCAGCAGGGCGGGTTTTGATCGGAATATTCGGGTAAAATGACCTAAATTATCCCTAAACCCGCCCCTACAAGATTTGTATTTTATCGCCTTTTCCAACAGTAAATTATCCCTGTTGCCTACCTTTTTCCCATCACTTCAAATCCATCCGAGCAAAGTGATCCTGCAAGAATTTGTGCATAAAGCGATAGCGCCCACCAACCCGTTGTAGCAGCAGGCGTTCGGTGCAGTAGTTTAGCAGAAGATCATAGCGTAAAGGGGCGTAGCAATTCCAGGCAAGTATGATGCGCAGGGCAATGTGCTGAATTAAAGCCCCCACACCAGTTTGGACAAAACCTGACCAAATTAAAACAGTTACGGTAATTCCTACAGCTCGGAGAAGTACTTCAGAGTCAAAGATGTGAGATAGGAGATATTCGAGAATAAATTTGAAGGGCAATGCTATTACCAGGGCAATCCCGCTGAGAATCACCGTATTTTTCACTGCGTTTTTTATACCTTGATTGGGTTTAATGCGAGTTTGGATATCTGCTTTTAACCTTCCAATTAGCACAGCACCCGGCATTAAAGTCAGCCCTACAGTCAGCCCTCCAATCAGCCCAATAATCGACCCGTAAATCAGCCCGATAATCAGTACTTCAATCATCAGTCCGGACAGCAACCAGACAATCAACCCTCCAATTAGCCCAATAATCAGCGCTCCAATTAGCCCAATAACCAATCCACTAATCAATCCAGTGCCCAGGGCTCGTAAAATTTTCCGTAGCCCTTCGTGGGACATCGAAATTGCAATTTCTTCTAAGGGTTCGATTGTCTTTAACCCGGGAATCGGCACTCCAATTAGCCCAATAATCAGCCCAATAATCAGCGCAATTAGCCCAATAATCAGCGCTACAATCAGCGCTCCAATTAGCCTTTCAATCAGCCCCCAATTCATTCCGAGAATCAACCCAAAAATCAGTCCGAAAGTCATCCCACTATTAAGTCCGCCAATCAACGCGATAATTAGCCGATATGCCCGTTTTTGCCTCCGAATAGTTAGCACTGTTGGCTGCATCTTTTCAATCAATAGCTCCGTGCTAGATTCACGGCGGAGCATTTTGGCAGTAAAGACGAGTGCTCTCAGGACTGCTCGGCGCGTTGGCACTGGCTTTTTACCATAGGTTTTGCTACCAATACCTTGCCGCTTCTCACGGGGATTGGTAATCAATTCACGACTCATTGTCGCTTCCCAGTAGGTATCGAGCAAATACTTAATTTTGTGCATCGATGTAGCGCCTGACTCCCAATCGGAAAGAGAAAACTTGCCGTGTGCCTGCACTAAGCCAAACATGGATAAAAACAGAGGCGTAGTCAGTATCTCCTGCAAAACCTTACTCTGCTGAACTGTTTGCCAGACATCCTGCAAGTTAAACTGAGTAAAATAGTCTTCAATTTGCTCAATAGTTAAGGGCTGCAAATAGATTGCCCCATAAAGGCTCAATGGTTGTTGTACCCCCTGCTCAAACTCTTCCCGCCGACAGCAAATCAGGACACTGCAAGGGCGCTGCTCAAGTTCTGCGATTAACCAGTCATTAAGCTTCTCAGCACAAGCCTTTTGATGTTGGGGTGCTACTTCATCCAACCCATCGAGGAGAGGCAGTATTTGATTTTCCCCTAACCATTGCCGCGCCACATCCTGACGAATGCCGTATTTCTCATTTAACTCTCCTAATAACCAGTCAAAAATCGATTGCTGGGGATTTTTCCAAGAGGACAAATTTAGTAACACTGGGATTGGCTCGGTTTTGTCTGCTACTGCTTGTCGGAGCAAATCCTCTGCCAATTCCAGCATCATTGTTGTCTTACCCGCACCAGGTTCACCTAAAATTAGCAATTGACGTTTAATTTCTCGGCGATTAAATACTTCTACAATACGAGTTCCGGCAGCTAAAGGTTCTGGTGACTGGGATGGCTGTACCACTGTTGCGCAATGAGGGCGTTCCACACGATAATTCTGCTGCTCCATTCCCAAAGTCAGCCATACTGCATTGTGCAAAGACTGTGCCAGCCGCTCCTCTACTTCCGTGATTAAAAATTGTAACAGTTTTGTCTGGGATGCTCCTCGTTTAGCCTTTGGTGTGTTTAACGGTAAAGGTATCCCTTTCGCTGGTAGGTAATTATGGGCTAGGACTTTTTTGCTATAATTTTGGCCCACTTATTAAACGTAGGAAAATTGGTTCGCAAAAAGCTCTCTGTATCCAACTCTGCTTCGTAGGAAAGATTCACAAACGGCGGTACTAGAGAAAGCGCTCCCTTTAATTTAGCTGCCGCAGGGGTTCCCGGTTGACTCACTTCGGTATAAATTTTCTGTAACCATTCCAGCACCTCATCCGAATATTGCTGACTAGTTTGCAATTGTTCTGCTTTTTGGACAATTTCAGCTACAACGACCTCCGGTGCAGGTTCAGGGATGGCAACTGCATCTGACTCATAAGCTAAAATCTGCCAATATTCTTCCTCAAAAGGCTGCATCTCTGCCTTCAAATCAGCAATCTGTATCTTTATCCGAGCTCGTTCTTCTGGAGCAATGGTCGTTAGTATATCTTCTTTATTTGCCAATTGTTTGCGCCAACGATCCAATTTTCGTTCCACTTCGCGCAGGCGATCGCTCGACATTCCTTTACTCCAGAACCTAAAAACCACCACATCGGTTCTACTATATCAAATTGGTAATGTTTTGCTTGTTTGGCTTAT
Organism: Caldora sp. SIO3E6; assembly: GCA_010672185.1. Taxonomy (GTDB): domain Bacteria; phylum Cyanobacteriota; class Cyanobacteriia; order Cyanobacteriales; family Coleofasciculaceae; genus Caldora. Next base: position 3,281 of record JAAHHL010000508.1, read on the forward strand.
AAATGCTTGAAACAGAAGTCTGTCATAGCTTACACACTTATTTAGCAAGCCCTAAGTACCTAAAAAATTTTCCCCACACCCTGTGAGATGGTTAGCGCACAAGGGTGTGGGGAATGTAAAATTCAGCTTGTTCGTTACTTGTTCTTTGTATTTCTTTACAAATAACTAACAACTAACAACAAATAACGCTACAATTCAACGCCGTCTTCTGCTGAATGAGCGCTTGCTACCAAAACTAGAAGAACGCGATCCCATACCACTGCCAAAACTATTAGGACGACTTACTTGCTTGGGACGCGCTTTACCTGACTGGCGTAAGTTACTAGAACCAAAACCAGAACCGGTAGAAAGGTTGGTTTTTTTCGCGGCTTTACCAGCAGTGGTGGATTTATTGCTAGTAGTTGATTTGCTTAAGCGGCCCGTTTTACGAAAACTTTGACTGTTTTTGACAGCAGGGGGTGGTGCTTGGTAGCGAGTTTGGTATTGCTGAACAGCCTGGTTGTAGGTGCTGCCATATCCCCCGTAACCAGCCATCACACCTGATTGGTAAACTGGTGGTACATAGTACCTAGGTGAAAATAATAGGCTGCCCAAAGCCTGACCAGCCAAAGCACCGGCAAAAGGAGTCCAGAAGCTGGATTGCTGACGCACAATCACTGTTTGTGGTTGACCTGTTTGAGGATTAGTCTGGGTTTCTGTCACGTTGTGGACATATTCAATCCGGAAGTCTTCCTTCATGTACATTACCGCTTGACCATTGTCAACTTTAAGATAGGTCTTGGTGCCTGCACTAATGTCCTCATCAGTCAAACTCGCTAGCTGCAAATCCGCAGTGCGAAATACGGGAGAGCTACCAGGAGGAGTATTGAGCAGCATCAGACTATATTCCCCATTGATATCATCATAGGTCGCCTGTTGCACTGGATATTGCCCTTCACTCAATTGAGTCGGAGCAGAGGCAATATTTGAGTTTTCCTTCGGTAGAGATTGGGCAACACCAGGAGAACTACAAGCTACTGTAGTCCAGCAAAAAGCTAAGGAAATTAATACAATTGCTAATTTACGTAACATAAACAGGGTAATCTTGTGAGAAAATTGCTAAACAACTGTTGATATGTTGGGTGAGCTATCAGCTATCAGCTATCAGCTATCAGCTATCAGCTATCAGCCATCAGCCATCAGCCATCAGCCATCAGCTATACTGATGCCGTAATCAATTTAAGCCAAAACGCATTTAAACTACTTAGTTCTAATCTCCGCGTCTCCGCGTCCCCGCGTCTCCGCGTCTAGAAATCAGTAGCACCAATTCATAATTTAAATGCAGCCACAGCTTAGAGGGGAATCAATTCCGAGAAATTAAGCAATATTTGCTCATCATCTAGCTCATCACCAAACTGCGCTGGGGAAAAGTGAACCTGAATAGCTCGTAGTCTCTCCTGATAGTGGAGATTAATTAAAGCTTTCAAGCCATCCTCCAGAGCATCTATATTGGCTAGATCAGTTTCTAGGTCTGGAACTTCTCCCTCGTAAGCCACTGTCATCATAACAATCAAGTTACGAGTTATTGGGAAAGATAATGGTTCATTTTCCCCAGTTGAAGAACTGCTAAAATCTGTTTCACTGCGGTAGCGTTTAGCAGAGTCAGTAAAAAGTTCTGTTACATAGTCTCCTGCATCCCCTTCTTCCCAGAAAACATCCCCCTCATTAGCTGCTGACTGCCAATAGGTGCTCAATTGTAAGAGGTTCTGGCAAATGTTCACCAGTCCTTCTCCCAAAACTTCCAGATCTCCCTCTGCTTCAATTGCCTCTCTGCCAGCTTGATTGAGGACACCCAGTAACGGTGCTACCTCTGAACCGGCTAGATGGACAAACAAACGACAGACCACCAAGCGACTTTTCCCACTGAATTGATTGAAGCGATCGCGCCAAGAACTCATTACATACCTTACTAAAAAGCGATGGAGAAATTGTAGTATAGGGCTACGCGCAATTCAAAATTCAAAATTCAAAAATAGACCATGACTAGGTTTCAGGCATTATTAATGTCCTAACCTAAGTGCGTAGTGCTATAGAAACGGAAGGAGATATTGTAAAAATTTGAGAAATGAAAAAATACCTCAATGTACTACAGCTGTTTTGGAGTACGGCACTGGCTGCAGAATTAGAATATCGGCTCAATTTTGCGATCGCGGCTTTGAGCAGTTTGGGGAATCTTATTGGTAATTTATTCGGGCTATTTTTGTTTTACCGTACTGGCTACACATTTGAGGGGTGGACTTGGGAGGAAGCTTTAGTGCTACTGGGTATCTTCACCTTACTTCAGGGTTTTGCTGCCACCTTTTTGGTTCCCAACCTTAACCGTATTGTGGATCTCGTTCAGCAAGGCACTCTAGATTTTGTGCTGCTCAAACCTATCAGTAGTCAGTTTTGGCTATCGTTCCGTACCCTTTCTCCTTGGGGATTGCCAGACTTACTCTTTGCCGCAATCC
>JAAHHL010000509.1 GCA_010672185.1 Caldora sp. SIO3E6
TCCAGTTTAACTGTATGGTGAGCGATCGCTAATATTTCAGGTATGGGACAAAGATCCCCATCCATACTGAAGACGCTATCGGAAACAATCAAGCAGCGGCGGTAGAGTTGGCGGTGCTGAGTTAGCTGACGTAGTAAATCAGCCATGTCATTATGAGCATAGTCTAGAACTAGCGCCCCGCTCAAAATAGCACCATTTTTCAGGCTAGAATGGTTATACTGGTCTGCCAGAATCAAATCCCGCTTTCCGACTACAGCGGCAATCGTTCCTAAATTAGCTAGATACCCGGAACTAAATACCAGAGCATCTTCGGTTTGTTTTAAAGATGCGATCGCTTTTTCTAATTGTCGATGCAATTCCCGATGTCCTGTCAGTAGTCGGGAACCTGTACTACCAGTACCGTATTTTTGAGTAGCGGCAACTGCTGCCTCAAGCAAGCGCTGATCCCCTGTCAATCCCAAATAATCATTGCTGGCAAAATTGATCACTTCTCTGCCTTCGAGTTGCACTACCGCACCAGGCTGACTGGTAATAGTTTGCACTGAACGATACCAGTTAGCTTTGTGGATAGTAGCCAGGGACGGTTCTAGCCAAGCATAGGGGTTTGCCATTTTTGTTGGGGTGTGGGGAGCGGAGGAGCGGAGGAGCGGAGGAGCGGAGGAGTTGGGGAGCTGAAAAGCTGAAGAAGAAGAGAGAACTGATAATTTTTGGATACAAAGCTCAAGAAATCCCAACCAAAATTTCGTTCACCCGGTGTGGGGAAGGAAATTTATCCTACATCTTTTTCTTTTCCCCACACTGCCATTGTCAGGTTAAACGTATTGAAATTTCATCATCTTTCTCCGCGTCTCCGCGTCTCCGCGTCTCCGTGTCTCCGCGTCAGTGAAAAGTAAATTAGATTTGTACAAAGCTTAGTTTAGCGCCACCGGAGTTGTAAATAACCCTTTTCCGGTTGTTGGAGTTCTTCTTCTGTGAGCCATTCCACCAGCTTATAAGTACCAAAAATATGGTCCCACCAGTCTACACCTAGACCAAAGTTATGATGCCACATGTTGTACTTGTGATGGACATAATGAACTGGCATCTTCATCCAAAAGCACTTTCTGGGATTGTCGTGTTGTAGCTGATGAGCATAAGCAGAAAAGGCAGCATAAGCTAGTGCTCCCAAGAACCAACCAATGCCAGCACTCCAAGAGTAGAGAAACATGATGAACATGGCAAGGGAACTACCCCGGATATAGTCCCTAAACTCCCAGAGTACTCCCTGTCCCTCGTTACGGCGGTGGTGATCACGGTGACGTTCACCAACGCGAGGGGAGAAATGCATCAGACGATGCATCCAGTATTCCACGAAACTGGCGAAAAGAAATGCTAGGGTAAAAAAAATTATTCCTATTCCTAGGGGAAAGGCTCCACCAACAGTAAGCTTGGTTAAGAAAGTCATCGAATAATTAGGGTTTAAGGGCAAAATAGAATGAGCTGTTGTGTATTTTATCTGTTGAATTGGTGCTACTGCATCAGATGCCGAGATTAATACTCAACAATTTTCATGGGTCTTAGCACATCGATATCAATATAGGAACAACAAAGCAAGTGACTACTGTTGCCATTGATTTTGGAACCAGCAACACAGTTGTCTGTACCTTGGATAATGCCACTCAAACCCCAAAGACACTGAAGCTGAATCCCATTTCACGCTGTTTTGAGACTAATAACGGTGCTACTGATGTGGTACCAAGTTTGGTATTTGTCCAAGGAGACGAGCAGTTTGTTGTGGGTGAACCAGTGCGAGGGCAGCAGTTGGGCATTGAGCAGCCAGAGCGACTCTTTGCTGCTTTTAAGCGGGATTTGGCAGCAGACTACCGCTCACCGGATCGCCAAATTGATGGTACAGTTTATAGTCCTGAATCCATTACCGAAGTTTTTCTCCAGCAGATTTGGCAACAAGTAATCGCTCAATCCCTGCAACCAAATCGGGTAATTTTTACCGTGCCGGTAGGAGCCTTTAGCCGCTACCTGAGTTGGTTTCAAGAGCTGCAACAAAAACTACAACTCCCGGTGGTGCAAATTGTGGATGAGTCCACTGCTGCTGCTTTTGGCTATGGAGTGAGGCAGCCAGGAGCAGTGGTATTGGTGGTGGATTTTGGTGGTGGTACTCTGGATTTGAGTCTAGTGAAAACCGCTGCTCCTAGTAAAGGCCAAAAGATTTTGCAAGCCGAAGTTCTGGCAAAGGCGGATGCCTATATCGGTGGAGTTGATATTGATACCTGGATTGCTCAGCAGTACCTCCAACAAATTGGTTCCTCAAAGAGAGAACTAACCAACAGGAGTTGGCAGAAGTTATTGGAAGCGGCAGAAAAGGTAAAAATCCAGCTCTCCACTACTACGGAAGCGACGGCTCAGTGGCGAGACACTGAAACTGCGATCTCTCACCAATTACAGTTAACCAGAACAGAATTGGAGCAGATTTTGCGCTCCTACCAGTTACTTCCCCAAGTAAAACAAGCCTTAGAAGAAGTACTAGCAATAGCTCTCAATAAAGGTATTAGCCAAGAAGAAATTGAGCAAGTGTTACTGGTGGGGGGGAGTTGCCAAATTCCTGCGGTACAACAGTTAATTATCTCCCAGTTTGGGCAAGAGCAGGTGTCCCTCCACCAGCCCTTAGCGGCTGTTGCTCAGGGAGCCTTGGCTGTGGGGCAAATAATCGGAGTTGATGATTATCTCCAACACAGTTATGCTATCCGCCTCTGGGATGCCAAAGCTCAGACAACTATCTATTTCCCCTTGTTTGAGAAAGGTAGCCCTTATCCCAGCCAAAGACCAAAAACTGTTCACCTGCAAGCTCTTACCAATGAACAAGAGGAAATACGGCTCCAGATTGGAGAACTTAGAGAGCAGGCATCGGTGGAAATTACTTACAACGAGCAAGGGGCAATCACCAGCAACCAGCTGCCTCAAACCACAGAGTTTCGTATGTTGGAGTTGCGATCGCAACAGCCCTGTATTATTCCCCTTACTCCTACAAGTGAGTCAGGAGTAGACCGTATTCGACTGACCTGTGAAATTAATGCTCACCGGGTCTTACTGTTAACCGTAACAGATTTGCTGACAAAAAGGGTCTTATTACAGCAAGAGGCCATGAGAACCAATCCTCACCAATCAAGAGTTCCGATAGAAAGCCCCAGTTCAGCTCCTCCTGACGGTGCTATCCTGGGAGGACTCGCAGGAGCCAAGAAGCGATTGGAAACTATTTTGGAAGAATCAGCGCCTAGAGAATCATCCGCCGCTGCACCTCCCATACCCCAGCCAAAAATCAATTGGCATTTATTGCAATACCGTTACCAATTCACTAGTCATCAAGGTGAGATTACTTCCATCGCCATTAGTCCAGATGGAGCAACCCTTGCTAGCGGCGGTAGGGACAAAACCATCCGTCTGTGGCATTTACTAACCGGTCAATTCTTACACCTGCTCACCAGTCATAACGATGCCGTTTCCGACTTAGCAATTAGCCCTGATGGTAAACTCCTCGCCAGTAGTAGCCAAGATAAGACCATCCGCCTGTGGCACCTACGTTCTGGACAATGGTTGCGCACCATCACCGGACATGCAGCTCCTGTTTTTACCGTCAACTTCAGTCCCGATGGAGAAACCCTCGCCAGTGGCGGTTGGGAAGAATTCCTTACCCTAAGACAGTTATTCACCAAGACACCACCCAGCAGACTTTTTGCTCATCAAGGAGGAGTAGCAGCGATCGCTTTTTCTCCCGACGGGCAAACTTTGGCTAGCTGTGGAGACAAGACTATCAAACTGTGGCATCTGGAAACCAAGGAATTACTCCACACCTTCTCTGGACATTCCGATTTAGTGTTAACCATTGCCATCAGTCCCAATGGACAGTTGCTGGCTAGTGGTAGTAACCAAGCCATCAAATTGTGGGATTTAGCTACAGGGGAACTAATCCATACATTAAATGGACTCTCTAGTAATATTTTATCCCTCGCTTATAGTCCCGATGGACAGATTTTAGCCAGTGGCTCTCACAAAAAGCTCTCTCTTTGGGACTTAGGTTCAGGAGAGCTTTTACGTAATCATTTGGAACATCAAGGAGATGTGGTATCTGTTGCCTTCAGTTCCCAAGGGCAAACTCTGGTAAGCGGCAGTACAGATGGGACAATTACAGTTTGGGGAATTTAGTATCGTGGTACAGCTAATTTGGTGACGAGAGAAACGGGGTTTGAAGTAATGAGTAATGAGTAATGAGTAATGAGTAATAAGTAATAAGCAGTAGTAGGACTTCAGTCCAAAAAAAAGCCAGAAACTAGTCATATCAAATGATTTAGTCATCGCTTTTCCTATTGAGTTTCAGCAAGAGTAATATCAATTCCGGCTACATTGGGATAATATTCTTGATGTAGGGGCACAAAGCTTGCGCCCAACAGCATATTTTGGGTATTACCTAACACCTACCACCTACCACCTAACACCTACCACCTATGCCATACAGTAGTTTCACCTTAGCTAAAGCCAAAAAAGATTTTAGCTTAACGACTGTTGAAGGAGGACGGTTTCTACCGCCCATTGAGCCCATAGTTCCTAGTGCTCGCCTACAAGAAGCATTGACAGATTTGCCGTGGGCGATCGCTGTTGGCTTAGAAAAGGCTAAGTCAGAAGGAATTATTTACCCAATCCTACAAGAGGTAAGACGAATTTCCAACAATCAGGTCAGTCTTTTCTCAGGTCGAGATTTTACAGTAGATCCGAGTAAAGGGTTGAATGGCTATATTGATTACTTGATTAGTCGTTCTCAAGAACAATTGGAGATCGAAGCACCAGTGGTAGTGGTAGAGGAAGCAAAACGGGATAACCTGAATGAAGGTTTGGGACAGTGCATTGCAGAAATGATTGCTGCTCAAATATTTAATCAAGCTAATCAGGTGGATATTTCGACAATTTACGGATCAGTGAGTAACGGAACTCAATGGCGCTTCTTGAAATTAGAAGGAACAACAGTTACTATCGATTTGATGGATTATGCTCTACCTCCAGTTGACCAAATTTTAGGTTGTTTAGTCTGGATGGTTGGAGAAATTTGAGTTATACATACTTTAAGAGTCTCTTGAGCAAAAGGCTTCGGTGCATGTTTAAATGTGATTGAGTTTTTTTAATGCCGTTGCTTGAGACATCATGCGATCGCACATTATCTTATATAATAAGCTGAAGCTTTAGTCGATATTGTCGAAGCTATCAAACTCAATTAGATTCCTGAAAACGAGCTAACAACTCCTCACGGGACAATTGCAACAGCATAGGAGTAAACTCCTCCGGTGGTAGTGCCAGTAATGGCTCAACAATTTCTGCTAGTTCCTCATCCACACTACCAAAGCGCACTTGCAGCAAGTTGTGTACTACCAAGCGCTCTCCTTGAAGAATCGCTTGTTCCCGGTCTTGTTGATAAAGTGGTGCTAAACGCATAATTATCTCTCTATCTCCTTCCTCTAGATCTTGATCTTGTCTTACTTCCAAATTTTGCCGCAAGTTATACAATAACCTCAGGGTATTGGAACGTAGGGGATCGTTCTTTGGCAATGCCTCCAACTCATCAATTGCTTGCTGTTGTACTCTTCCCCTTCCCAGCATCCTTAACCATAATGTTTCTTGGCTACGAGGTAACTGGTGGATAACAATAATCACTGTCCTGAAATTCTTGGGTGCAAAATACACACCATCTAACCAAGCTTGATCAACTTTTGCTCCAAAGTCTTC
>JAAHHL010000051.1 GCA_010672185.1 Caldora sp. SIO3E6
CAGGGATTTCCCAAGTCGATGCCAGGTTTTTGAGCCAAGATATGCCATTTCTTTGGACTTTTTTGGCATGCTGCATGATTGAAACCTTTCTCACCGCATGGCTTACACACTTATGCAGCAAACCCTAAATAACTACACTAAGCAACCCTTGGAAGGATGCCTCAATGATGTAGACTTGCACCGCAATCTGTTAATTTATCGTTCCTTTATGAAGTGAAAGTGGGAAGTGGTTATGAGCAGCAACCTTTGTATTTTATTGCTTCTCCCAACTCCACTGCTCAGGCGGTAGTAACGGGAGTGAGAGGTGAGACTGCTGAGTTGTGGTTAGGGGGTGTTGATTTAAGGCAAGTGGAGGCAGGAGTAGTATTTACAGCGATGCAGGGGAAAGGAAAAGTAAGGGTTATTTCTCGTAATGGGTTAGTGGCACAGGCAAAGGTTGAACAAGCAGTAACGACAGGAATGGCGTTAGGAATTTAGAATTTAGAATTTAGAATTCAGTTAACATATCCGTTAATCAATCCTATTATGTCTAGTGGATTTATAACTTGGACTGCTGTCAAATAAGACAGTTTCTTGAGCAGTCTATCATCTGTTGTTACAAAGTAAATGGTGCGTTACGCTACGCTAACACACCCTACAGATTTGCTACTTAAAATAGTGAAATAGGAATCGACAGCTTTTCTTGTAAATTTCTGTTTGAGCAAAAATCTATTCTATCATTTTAGCTGTGTCGTTCCAGTATATGACTAATGTTCAATTTTTGTCCCCAAAACCTTGAGGAATTCCGCCAACCACCGGGGATGCAAGTGCTCAAAACTATGATAAATTCATCATTCATCATTCATCATTCATCATTCAGCAAACCCTACTTATTTACATAAAACCATCATCAAAGATTTCAATCCCTCCATTGACAGAGAGTCCATCAAATTTTCAACCTGGAGCAATAAATTATTTTTTTCTACCCAGGAAATTATAGTTTCTCTACTAAAATACATTTTATGATATTTATCCGTCTGTTCAGCTGACTCTCTTAAATCACATATCAGAAATAATATTCCATCTTTTTTTAAGATTCTATACATTTCATTTAATGATTTAATTACGTCTTGTGCATGGTCTAACATATTAATCGAAAAAACCACATCAGCATATTCACTAACTAAAGGAATCTGTTCTGAAGTTCCTTGAATAGGGATAAAGTTAATATTTTTTAAACTATAGCCCTTTTCCTGGTATGCTTCCATTAAAGGGTCTATAGCTATACCTTTCTTGAATTTTAATAATTTCAATATTCCTCTAGGACCTGACCCTACATCCACCAAAATTTTGTCTGAAGTATCTCCTAAATAATCTTTGATTAAATCTAAATATTGCTCACACCTGCCTTGTTCTCCATCTGTCTCAACTAAACCTGCCCAATACCCCAATTCAGCCACCTGAGAATCTTCCCATACTTCCTGTTGTAATTTGGTTAAACTTTCCATTTTTTAACTACCTCCATCTATGATTACTATAAGTATTTTGTGCTCAGGTTAGGAACATCTCTGATTTTATCTAAATCAATAATTCCCATCTCTAGCATCCTCTTTGGCGACGGAAAATAAAATGGACTAGCAGAATACATTGCTCCATTCGGACTAGATCCTTCAGACGCAACATACAAGGTTCCACAATCATCTCGTAAAATGTCAGGAGGGGATGTAAATGGGACACGCAACTCCACTCCGGCAAACTGTTGATTAAAGGCTTTAATTAGATCATCAGAATATCCTGGAGCAAACTCAGCTGATCTTCCCTGGCTTAACTGTTGATAGTAAAATTGTTCTTGTAGGGAATAGATACTTGTTGCCCATATAGCTTGTTCAATATCATCTATTTCTTTAACACCTTGGAACTCAATTTTAGGGGTAGGAATCCCTACTTGCACAAATGCATAATTATCCCTGGGTTTAGTTTTACCAAATCCCATCTCCAGATAAAATGCCTTAGCATAACGATCCAGATCAAACCCCGTAGTAAGTTGCCATGGCATATCTCGATACACAGATGTATGAACAATAGCTTCTCCAGGAGATGGCCAGACAACTCGACAAAGCTGCAATCCCATCTGCCTCATTTTTGCATCTCCCATTATACTGTTAGCCATCATCATCCACTGTGGCAGGTTAACTTCTCCTTTTCTTCTAATTCCTGCTTTGGCTGGTTGAACAACAGAAACTTTATGAGAACTTGGCATAAAGGCAGCCGCAGCTGCCATATACTCGGCGGCTCTATAGGGACTAACACAAAGCCTTTCTGTTGAACTCGCCTGATAATAGGGTCCTAAAACATCTAGGTTTATTTCATCGGTATCAGTATGACCAATATAGGTTTGATCATCAATTAACCCTTGAGCCATAGCCCAAATAAAGCCAGCTAACAGCGTAGTCCCTTTGCCACTAAAGTGAACATGTCTATTTTTGGGCAGAAAACCTTCTTCTCGTAAGGCATCAGTATCAAGATGTTCTAAGACTTGCTGCTGAGCAATAACAATGTCACTGTGCGGTGCTGCTGCTTTCAATGTTCCACTATCTGGACTTACAACTAAGACACGTCCTTGGGGAAGTAATTGTTGATGATGGGCGGCAACATGAGCAATAGTCTCTCTTTCGACAAACGCAGGCAATATCCAGAGTCTGTCGTGGTCATTAGGATTAAGAAAATCATGGGCTGCTTCAACAATCAATTTGGCATCTGGATCATCTAAATGAATATTGGCTGCATTAAAGTAAAATGCATTATTCAACTGCCGATCAAGTTGTTCACGAAGATCATGACTGGCACTAAAATTCGTCTCACGCAAACGGCTTCCTGCCGACACCAATGGGCTAAATGCAGTTAAGGATTGGATTGTCTCTCCTAATGGTTTTGTTTTCAGAGCTTGGTTAGCAGCATCTAGACTCCTGACTAGCTCTGGGATATCAATAACCTTACCATTTTTTAGATGTTCAGGTAAGAAGTCTAATGCAAGATTATTGTGCTGCAATGGAGCAGTCTTGCTCGGCATATTCAGATGATTGATTGTCATCGCTTAGGCTCAGGTTAATTACTGCTCGGTTAATGCTTCTTTTTTCTTCTTCTCCCTTGTCCACTTTCCCTCCTTGTCTACCTTGTCCCACCCCATTATACGATTAATGTAAAAAACCTACCCTTGTCAGCCACACCTCCCACACTCCCCACACTCTCTTAACCGAGCAGTATTGGTTGGTAGGTGGTAGCTTAGGTTTTAGGTTTTTGTTGGAAAATTATCGTCTAGTTAGTGAACACCTAACCCAAAACCTGACACCCCACACAACTACTCCTCAAATAAATTACTCATCCGACCAAATTCATTGGAAGCAATGTAGGTAAAATTACCAGATAAAATTCCCGTAACATTGCGAAAAGGTCTACAAATATGCATACCCTTGCCATCAATATTGAACTCTCGAATATCTTTATCATGCATCGCTCCCCGCATTTTGAGCACAGTTATGCCTCGCTGCATTTCCCCATACATTTCCACATAGCGCAGCAGAATAATTGAATCAGTGATGGTGGAAATATGAGATTCAGTCACAGAAGCACCACCCAAGAGAGTAGGAGTAGTAGCAGTAAATAAACCGGCAATTTTTTGAGACTTAATAAAGCTGGTTAAACTAATCACAAACTCCCGAAATCCTTTCTCCGTAGAAACCCTCTCCAAAGCTGAAAGGCTATCCACCGCAACTCGGTTGGGTTTAAATTGATTAATGATTTCCTTCATTTTAATCAGATGGTCTTCTAAACCCCTTGTTTCTGGATAGCGACACACCACATGAAGCTGTTCTTGTGCTTCCATTGTCTCGAAATCCACCCCCCAACCTGTCGCATTCCGAAACAGTTGTTCTCGGCTCTCTTCAAAAGCAAACAATAAGCACCGCTCCCCATTTTTGACTCCACCATCCATAAACTGGGTGACTACCAAAGTTTTACCTGTACCTGTGGCTCCCGAAACTAAAATTACTGAGTCTCGGAAGAAGCCTCCACCACACATTTGGTCTAATTCTGTGATACCAGAACTGATGCGGATATTGGATGACTTTTGCTTGAGTTCCATTGCTGACAAGGGAATTACTTCAATGCCCTCTCCAGGTAATACGGTGAAGGGATATTCCCCCTTTTGGTGAGTGGTACCTCTAAATTTGAGGATTTCCAAAGTACGACGGCGTTTTTCCCCTTCTAAGACATTGCGTAGAATAACCACATTATCCGTGACAAATTCCTCCACACCATAGCGAGCAATTTCACCATATTCTTCAGTACGTTCAGCGGTGAGAATGGCAGTAACTTCTAGCTCTTTGATGGCAGTAGCAATACGAAACAAGTCCCCTCGCACTGTAGCACTGTCCCCTAACTGAGTAAAAATAGCTCCTAGGGAATCAATGGAAATTCGCTGAGCATTAATGGCATTGATGGCAAACTCAATTCTGGCAATTAATGCTCCCATATCGTAGTCCCCTGTTACCACTGGCTTTTCTCCTGGTGGGGGTGAAGCATCCACAAATGCCCATTTTTTGTTTGTCTCCCACTCCTTAATTGTCCAACCAAACCCCCGCATATGTTTGCGAATAGCTTGAGGAGATTCTTCAAAAGTGACAAATATACCTGCCTCGCCGGTTTCAATGATTCCTTTTGCTAAAAACTGGCAAGCTAAAACTGTTTTGGCACTCCCTGCAGTGCCAGTGACTAGGGTGGTACTATATTTAGGTAATCCCCCCTCTGCGACTAAATCGAAGCCAGTAATGCCGGTTTTCAGCTTTTCAACCAATTCTTTGTTATCTAAAGAGGAACTGTTATCTAAATTCATTGATGGTTACTAATAATTTTTGTTATAGTAAAGTGTCACTAGGATTTAGGTTCTAGCTCAAGACCTAGCAATACCTGCTCTTTATTGGAAAGATCGCCAATCATACGTCGCAGAGGGGGAGGTAACTCTTTAATCAAGGTTGGTGTTACCAAAATATGTTCTGATTCTGCCACTAATGGTTGTTCCAGAACATCAATGATGACAATTTCATAGCTTCCCTGTAATTCCTCTTCACAAATACGGTAGAGGTTAGTAATTGCCCGCTTTGTTCTCAGCGTTTGACCTGTAACATATAATTTGAGCAAAATTTTATTCATTAGAGAACATAAGTACTAAATAACCGGAAAAATTACTGAAATTGCTGTTCATTTATCTGATAGTCTCATATGTTGAACATGGCTAAAAGCCAAATGGTATTTGCGGTAGTAAGAAACTAAACAGCCCATTAGTTCTAATACCATAATTCTCGACTCTTCAATATAAGCTTGAGCCTTGGCTGGTGGTACATCTGAGATTTTTTGTTTAATGGCATTGGTATGAATATTAATGACATCTTTAGGACTAGCCTTCAAAAAGCCTAACTGTTGGGCGATCTCCCGTAGTTGCTCCGAAATGGGATGGGTAACTCGATAGATCCGCTGTTCCAAGGCTAAATCCATGATGTTAGCGTATTGCTGCACTAGTTGGTTAAATTTATCAGGAACACTTTCCCGCAGTAGGAGAGAACCATAGAGTTTAGACGCCACTGCCGTAGCTTGGTTGGCAGGAAATTGTTCGAGGAGCAAAAGTTCTCTTTCTTGTTGTTTTTGCCAGCGAGATTCCTGTACCTCTAAGAGTAACCGTTGTCGCTCAATGCCATAGCGAATAGACCTTACCAGTAAAGGACTATCAATTTGACCCTTAACTAGATAATCCTGCGCTCCCTGGCGCACTGCCTCAATTGCCAAGGTGGCATCCTGGAACCCACTGAGGATAATAATCGGTACTGTAGGCGCTTTGGTATGAATTTGTTGGAAACCGTTTAGTTTGTCACCCTCACCCAGGGTAATGTCCAGCAGCACTACATCAAAGAAAGTTTGAGTCAGTTGCTCTAGAGCCAAGCTTAGCTGTTGAGCTTGGGTGATGACCATTGGCACAGAATGAACTGCTTGCACCAGCAATGCGCTGAGTTCATCAGCTTCGCCTGGGTCATCTTCTACCAGTAATACTTTAATGGGTGCAACACTCACGCTTGCTTGGATCGCGATCTTAAGCTTAATAGTTCAACTTAACAGTATAAAACTTTTCGTTAGTGCGATCGTATACTTAGACAAAAGTTGACATTACAGCTCATGAGCAAGCAGCATTTTTACTTGGTTTGACAAAAGGTGACATGAATGATAGAGAGAGGAAAGAAAAGTAGATTTCGTATGACCCAAAATCTTTACTTTTTAACCTTCACGCTAATGATACCAAATGGTATAAGATTAAAACCTTTGGGCAAAGACAACAATGTATAACCATGACCATCTTTGGTAATAAACCCTCAGAAAAAGCGGAAGATCAATGGCGATACCAATTAGATCGATTCGTCAAAAACCATCAGCAAGAATTAGCAGCACTGGCTTGGGGGCTATTTCTGGAGAAAGGAGAAAGGGATGATATTATAGGCTTGGATCTCCAACCTAAGCCCCATTTTATCTATTGTTCTAGAGAAGCACTCGATACCCTAAATCGTAATGTTGACAACAAGATTCAGGAAATTTTGGGAGTAGTAGATGCTCATCAACCGGAACGGGAAGTCTTGATTCTTAGCATTGGCAGTGGACAACTGAAGCTAATTTTCTTTGAACCAGAACCATCCCCTGCTGTTTGTTTTGAGCAAGTTGGTGAGAATGTCGATACCTTGCTAGAAAGATTAGAGGAACAGTTAGCATTAGCTATTCAACCTGTCGGGAAGTAGAGATGGGGGAGCTGAGGGAGCTGAGGGAGCGGGGGAGCGGAGGAGCGGAGGAGATGGGGAGCGGAGGAGATGGGGAGCGGAGGAGATGGGGAGCGGAGGAGATGGGGAGATGGGGAGAAATTTACAAATGACAAATGACAAATAACTAACAACTAACAACCAACAACCAACAACAAATAACAAATAACAAATGACAAAAAAAATTATCTGTACTGACAAAGCACCAGCACCAGTTGGCCCTTATAATCAAGCGATCGCAGCTAGTGGGGAACTGATTTTTGTTTCTGGTCAAATTGCTCTCGATCCTAGCACTGGTGAAATAATTGGTGCTGATGATGTTGTTCAACAAACAGAGCGAGTAATGACTAATCTCGAAGCAGTTTTAACAGCAGCTGGAGCAACATTTGGGGATGTGGTGAAGACTACTGTATTTCTTGCCGATATAAATGATTTTGCAGTGGTTAATGAGGTTTATGCAGGATACTTTGATGCTGAATCGGCTCCTGCTCGTGCCTGTGTTGAAGTTTCTCGTCTACCCAAGAACGTTTTAGTTGAAGTTGAATGTATTGCCGTTTTAAACTAATTCACAGGTGTTAGGCGTTAGGTAAACAACAAACAACCAACAACCAACAACCAACAACCAACAACCAACAACAATGATGAAACAAGTCCTAAAACAAACTGTACTGCTGCTATTGTGCTTAGCCTGTCTCCTCTACTCTCTTCCTGCCCAGGCAGCAACCTTAGAAGAAAAAGTCTTACAAATCATTCGTGACAACCCAGAAGTAATTATAGAATCTGTTCAAGCATACCAACTGCAACAACAACAGCTGGTACAAAAGAGGCGTCAAGCTTTCGTAGAAGAACTAAAAACCAATCCCAAGGCAGTAATTGGTTCTTCTCCCACCACTGGTGCAACTGAGTTAAAGACTGTACTAGTAGAATTCTCCGACTTTCAATGTCCCTTCTGCTCCCAAGCTCAAAAAACTCTCAAACCTTTAATCGCTAAGTATCAGGATGAAGTTACCTTAGTCTACAAACATTTTCCCTTAATCTCGATTCATCCTCAAGCCATGCCTGCGGCTAAAGCGGCTTGGGCAGCACATCAGCAGGGCAAATTCTGGGAGTATCATGATGCCCTATTTAGTCAACAAGACAAATTAGGAGAAGAATTCTATCTTGAGCTTGCCCAAACCCTGAACCTGGATCTAGAGCAATTTAACCGCGATAGAAATTCTAATGCCGCTGATACTGCCATTCAACAGGATTTACAAATAGCTGCAATATTAGAGCTTTCTGGTACACCTTCCTTTCTTATCCAAAGCGATAATTTCTCTGGTGCAGTGCAGTTATCTGCTATAGAAAAAGTACTGGCTCAATAAGGTGTTAGGTGGTACACTTTATCCCCCTAAATCCCCCTTTGAAAGGGGGACTTTGAGGTTTGAAAGGGGGACTTTGGTCTACTGTACTTTGTTAGAATGCAAAGCGCTGTAGGTGTTAATTGCCAGGTTGCTCATTATCAATTATCCATTATCAATTATCCATTAACATGACTTATAGTACTTCTACTCCCAATAGTGACTTCTGGGATTTTGATTTTGTCCAGCCGCAACCAAAACAGGATACTGATTTGCTCAAGCAGCTGGACTTTGTGCCTGGGTTAAAAGAAATTTTGATGCTACGCCAGGTTCATGCTCTAGAACATGCTACTGTTTGGGTTTTGGGAGAACGCTTTGGGCTTAGTAGAACAGGATCGGCAACAACTGACAAAGATACCCTAGGAGGGTTATCTACTGATCAGGGAT
Organism: Caldora sp. SIO3E6; assembly: GCA_010672185.1. Taxonomy (GTDB): domain Bacteria; phylum Cyanobacteriota; class Cyanobacteriia; order Cyanobacteriales; family Coleofasciculaceae; genus Caldora. Next base: position 8,618 of record JAAHHL010000051.1, read on the forward strand.
TTTACCTCTATGGTGAAATCAACCTACCTGATTTGAGAAGAGCAGTACCCCTTGCCTTGAGACGGATCACTAGGGGAGAATGGGACTTAGCCGTACATCCCCGTTGCGGTACTAACTTATCCGTCAATATGTTTTTAACTGCGGGACTGGCATTGGGAGCACATTTGGTGATGCCACCAGGACCTGTTGAGCAAGTGCTCGGTTTGGGATTAGCGGCAGCCGCCGCCAGTCAGTTAACACCGGAACTTGGTAGCTTGGCTCAAAAATACTTGACTACAGCAATTCCTTTTAATCTGGCAGTTGAAGGTATCACAGCAACTTCTGATATTTGGGGAAACCCAGCTCATTTTGTCCGAGTGCGCTGGAAGGAATAATGGATAATGGATAATTGATAATGGATAATTGATAATGGGTAATTGGTAATTGGTAATTGGTAATGGATAATTGATAATTATTTTTGCTTGATTAAAGCTGATTCAAAATCATCACAAAGTTTGTTTAGCAAATCCTCCATTTCTTTAAAAAAATAATCCCCAACAGTCTTGCGATTTAATATTTTGTACTTGCGGTATATTTTCGAGAAGTCGTTATAGATTTCATCTTCGGAAACGCTGGAATTGATTTTTGTGATTAAACGCTTACCTTCATCAGAATTTCGGATATATTGAAACAAGTCTTGAATTTTTGACTCAAAATCTTTAATTCTTTCTGCTTTGATGTCTTCCTGCTCATTACGAGCTTCAATAATTGCCAGAATGTCAAATCGATGGACTGTATTGCTGGGTTGTTTGCCTTGAACAACCTTAGTTTCTCTCTTTTGCTTGGGTACTGACTCTTTGGTTTCTACCTCAATGATGCCGATTTGATTATCAAAATAGACTTCGATCGCGTCTTTAAGATCATCGGTACGATGCAGCTGATTGTAGAGAGTATTGAATAAACGCAAGAACTCTAGAAAGCTTGGTTCGCTGTATTTTTGGTCTAGGCTGATGACATACTCAATACGGTTAAGGATGGTGAAATACTGGGCAGCTTTGGCTTTAGAGTCAGCAGTATGCTTGGGGTTGGCGGTAATATATTTTTCAATGCTACTTTCTAGGTCAAGGTAAAGTTCTGGATTATCTTGTTTGGCGTTATCGTTGAAGATTTTGAGGAAGGTGTCATAGAATTCGGTAGAGACTCCAGACTGGTTGAGTTCTGTAAAGAGTATTTCTAACACTCGTTTGTCACTAAAGGGATCGAAGTCGCTGACAACAACATCGGAGAAATGCTCAAAGGCATCTTTAATATTTTGGACGTTGACATTATTGTAGGAAAAGTCAACGATTTTGCAGTCATTTTTATATTTGGCAGTGCGGTTTACCCGGGAAATGGCTTGAATTGCAGCAATGCCTCTAATTTCTTTGTCTAAGAACAAGGTATGTAATCTTCTCTCGTCAAAGCCTGTTTGCAGTTTGGCGACAACGATGATTAAGCCATTTTTCCTTAAGGCGAAGTTTTCTAAGACTTTTTCTTCGCTGAGTCCCTTATTTAACCCTGTAGCACTTTGCTGGTCTTGATTGCTAGAGTAGACAATGTGAATAGGAGCATCGGCATACTTAGAATATTTCGGTTGTTGGGTTAATTCGTTAAAATGCCGTGTTACTGCTTCTTTATAGGCGATCGCAGCTTTAATGGAGTACACTGCTAACATGGCTTTGCCTGTACCCCGGATTTGCCGATAAACATCTTTGACTAGCAAATCGGCAATGTATCGGGAGATAGCATCAATGCGATCGCGGTTTTCGTAGATTTGCTTTTTATCTGCGTCTTTGTAGTTAGGTTCCTCAAATCCTTCTAGCTTATTACCAGGAAGGTCAAACAACATCTTAGAGGCAACCGGAATAATATTTTCGAGGGGGTTGAGGATAAACTCGTCTTTAATCGCCTCATTCATGGTGTAGGAGTCGAAGGGGACCCAAAGTTTTTCGCTTTCGGCATAGCCACTAAATTCCCCAAAGCGGGCTAGGGTGTTATCATCGGGGGTAGCGGTGAAACCGACGATCAGGTTTTTCTTAGTGCGGATCAGATTGTATTGCCGATTGTCATCAAAGGGCGTTTGCAATTCATCGAAGATATTGACCATTTCTTCGTGTTGATCGCCACTATTTGAGCGGTGGATTTCGTCGATTAGGAAGACAATGCGGAGTGTGGCTAACTTTTGCAGGGTATCGGCAGTGAGTATTTCCCGCACAGAACCGAATTTTTGTAAATTGACAATGACTAAGCGGGTATCTGATTTGAGTGCTTCCTGAAAGGTTTTTTTGTTGTGTGCTTCAACATACATCCGGTTATCGATATTCATGTTGAGCAGTTTTGAGTCAATCTGAGTGCGCAGTTGCAGGCGATCGACTACAATCATAATTTTATCGTAGACATATTGACCATGGCGGCGTAGGTCTTTGAGTTGTAAAGCTGTCCAACCGATAATATTAGACTTGCCAAAGCCAGCGGCATATTGCAGCAGTAGGGAATAGACATTTTTATTATTGGCGTAGGCTTTGCGCTTTTCGATCAATTCTACTCGTTTGCTGGGAGCGATATGAGCAAGCTGTTGTTCTAGCTGGTGAATAAAGTAGTCATCTTCGGTTTCATGGTCTAGGAATTCGTCAATTTTTGCTACAATCTTGTCTGTGCCAAATTTTTGCTTAGGACGGGGTGAAATAAGTTGTCCTTTTTCATCTTTGAGCTCTTTCTTGCCTTTGACAGCATAAACATCCCGTTCAATAAAGTTGTAGTAGAGAATCTCTTTTTCAATAAAGCTTTTGCCGTAGTGGAAGGTGAATAGCTCTTTTAGTTTGTCTTTTTTAGCAGCGTCGGGATTAAGTAAAGGATAGGGTTTGAAGACTTTGAGGACTTTTTGGCTGTAATCTTCGCGGTCATATTTGCCTGCTCGACAGGTGGTGATAACTTCCTCAAAGAATTGGTCTAGGGTGCGAATAATGTAAGTTTCAGCGATATCAGTGGTGGTGAGATGAATCGCTTTCTCAAAGATTTTCAGGAAATCTCTGCGGTAGTAGTCTTTTTCCTTGTCGCTGAGGTGGGGATTTTGCCCGAAGGTTTCATCGTAGGCTTTAACAGCTTCAAAATAGTCTTTAGTAACTTTGCCTCGTCCATTTTTCTTGGCGGTTTGGTTGCTAAAGTTGGCTTTTAGTTCGCTATAGCCGAGATAAAGACCATTGACAAAGAAGCAGAGGTCTGGGCGAAAAGAAAAGATTTGTCGATTCTGATAACGGTATTTGTAGGGCAATTCTTGAACAATGGAAAAGATATTTTGCTCAAACAGGGCGCTATCGTGAATAACGCTATCGTCGGTGTAGAATAGATGGAGTTTAATGCCTTGCAGGGTAACGGATTTATTGGCATTGATAAACAGTGCCATATTGCGACTGCTAGCAATGCGTTCTTGAATAAGTTCGATCAGGTCTGCTAGGAGCTTTTGAGCATTACCGCTATATTTTCTGAGTAGAGTTTCGTAGGGTTTTTGGTTGACTGTGGTGGTGGAAATGAACCCTTGTAAGTCTTCTTCAATAATTAAAGAGTTGGTGACGGTGTTGGGTTTAACTTCCTGGTAGCCTAGTTCTCTTTTGAGGAAGGGGACGAGAAATTTATTTTGTAGGTGGAGTTCGGACATAATGAATAATGAGTAATGGATAATTGATAATTGATAATTGATAATGGATAATTGATAATGAGTAATTGGTAATTGGTAATTGGTAATTGGTAATTGGTAATGGATAATTGGTAATTGGTAATTGGTAATTGGTAATTGGTAATTGGTAATGGATAATGGATAATTGATAATTGGTAATGAGCAGTAGTAGGACTTTAGTCCAAAAAGAAGCCAGAAACAAGTGTTAAGTTCGCCAGTGGTATCAATTATGGGGAACTTTGAATTATTTTTCACGTACTCAACACCAACCGGATTTGATAAGTACCATATATGGAGTTTGAGAGTTTAAAAAACACTATATACGGAAATACCCAAAGATACAGAACAATTGTATTCTTCTTCCTTCCCTCCCCCAGCTTCATTGACAAGAAATTTTGACCTTAGCTTGTCACCAATAGGTAATTAGCCATTATCAATTATCAATTATCAATTATTAAGGGTTTTGATTAGGATGCGTAAAAGGTCTTCTAGATCAGCAGGTACGCGATAAAGATCAAGATCCTGAGTTACTTGACGAGACTGGCGGTTAAATTGTCCAAACTGCCAAATATTTCCGGTGGAAATAGCCCCTTGCAGAATGGTTTGCTCGGATTCAATCCATTGATCGAGGGCAATTAGTTCAATTGCAAGCTGTACAAAGCCTCGTTCTAAGTCTTCGTTTTTTGCTTCGATGACTAGGAAAGTTTGATGATTTTGCAACAGATAATCTAGGGAGCCTTTGAGTTGGTTGCTGACGGCTACAGGATACTCGACATTGAGGGTAGCTTGGGTGTAGTGCAGTATATCAGTTAATACTGGAGCAATGAGGAATTCCCGACGGGCCATTTCGCTGGTGAGACTGAGGCGAGGTAGACTTTCTTCGATACGGGTTTTGAGATCGATGAGGCGATCTAGAGTGCCTGTATAGTGAGGCAGTTTTAGGGAGCAGCGCTGTAGGGAAACATTGAAATAGGCAAGGATATCTTGTGGGGCAAAGTTGAGTTTAAAGTAATCGGCAAAAGTGTAGGATTGATCTGGTTGAATAATCGCTGATCTAGGCATGGTTTTTAATGGACAATTGATAATTGATAATTGATAATTGATAATGGGTAATTAATAATTATTATACCAAGTCCGGCTCTAGGAGAACGTGAAAAATAGCTCAAAGTACCCCAGAGTTGGGGGATTTAGGGGGCAAATGAATACCCTCTTTCTCAACCGGATTTGGTATGAGATGGAATAAGGGCATTAATTGATACTCATTTCCTATGCATTGAGCGTTTGTGGTAGTTATGCCTCCGACGCAACTTTAATTTTACCTGTGACGACATCGTTGATCAGGGTTTTGCGGAGTTCTTTGAGTTTTTCAATTTTGCTGTTGATGGTTTGGATAATTTGGTCAATTTGGGCAGTTTTGGTGTCGAGGTAAGTTGCGATCGCTTTTTGTTCGGAGAGTGGGGGACATAACTGGAAAAAGTTTCTTAGCTTATCAAGATGTAGGTTGGTAACAGAATTCGTTTTTGAGTGCAAATTGTATTGCTCAAACATAAATGAAGCTAGAAAGGAATAATAACTATATCTAGCATTGACTTGAGGAGTGATTTTTATAAGACAAAGACTGACATATATACTTACTTCTTCATCAAAATCAATAAGAAGAGGTACTCCAATAGTTCCATTTTTTGATAAAAGAATATCACCTTTTTTAGGGCGACAACGTTTAATAAGCCCTTTGTGAGCATCAGGAGAAATAAACTTAGATTGATTTAGATCGAAGGGTTTTCTGGTGATGTCATTAACTGATAAGAAACGTATTCCATGACTTGTATAATCTGGAGTAAAGTGAGTGCCATCAATAATTAGCGTTGAAAGGTCTTTAAGTCTTTTGATTTCCCAATGCTCAGGAATCTGACCTAACCACTCAACCCCGCTATCCTTCATCGGCACAGACTTATCAAGCCCGCGTGTGACGGTTTCGTTGATGAGCGATCGCTTCAGTTCTTCATAGCGCTGGGCTTTCTGGGTGAGTAGGTCAATTTTGTGATCAATCTGGGCAGTTTTGGTGTCGAGGTATTGCGCGATCGCTTTTTGTTCAGGGAGTGGGGGAGAGAAGATATTCCACCTGCATATAATTCCCTGGGATATCTTAACCATAGAGGTATTCAAACCCCTTGCAGATACCGTTTTAAGCCAGCGAAAAGATGTAGTACAAAGAAAATAGTTTAAGTATCTATCTAAGATTTTGTTGGATTTTATTTTTAGACAATATATAAGATCAGAATACATCAAATTAAATATTGGTTCAACTAAAACTAAGCCGCAATCACCTACCAATTCTGGAGTATTTGACCTAGTTATTAAAAGATCACCTGTTCTAACAATATATTGATTTTTGATTCCAGTTGTATCAGGCAAAGCTTTATGATTTATTTCATAATATTTACCATTGTTTATTGCAGATAATTTTAGAACACCCCATTCTCTCTTTTCGACTGTTCTATTCTCTGCGTTTGGACTCCATCCTTGATCAATCTTTCTAATTACGTCCTTGATACGAACAGGTAACCAATGCTTAGGAACTTCACACAACCACTCCACTTCACTTTCCTTATAAGCCTGATAACGCTCAAATTTCACAGCGCCAACCCCTCCTCAAGCACTCTCAGTTCCTCATCCAAAGCTGCAATATCCTCTAAAATCTCCTCAACACTCCGCAACTTCTCAGGCTTGTAAAACACCTTATTAAAATTAATCTCCACCCCTACCACATTTTCCAAATACTCAAACGGCTTGGTAATATACTTCGCCATAAACGCCTCAATTGCTGCCTGATTCTCTGTTTCATCCCGATAAAATGGAATAATTTCATAATCCTTCTGATAATCCGGCATTAGCTCTACCGTAATTTCAATTCGTTCCGGCAGCTTCTTCGTCTTCTTCTTAAATACAGACTTTACCACAATTTTCCCACAGCCCAAGGCTTCCTGCTTGCCTAAAATCTCCTTAACCAGGGTTTCTTCTTCAATGGAGAATTGATAATTGACAATGGATAATTGTTTTTTTCCACTGCTTGTATCCCATTCCTCAGCAGCAATTCTCAATTTTTCATTATCCTTTTTCAATTGCTCCACAAACGGCTTAATATCTTCCTTATAATAGGTCTCAAGATCCTTCCAGCTATCCACATGCTTATTACTATCAGGTTCAGGAGGACTCAGGATTGTGAATTCTGTAATGGTTCGTTCCCCATTTTCCAGCTTCACGGGTTTTAGCTTCAGGCTGCTTTTCCCTTTTTCTAGATAATTCGCAAAGGTTCTACCCTGTTCATCCACATTGGTGAGTCTAATCGCTTGCTTATTAAAATAGAAAAACTCCTTGTCAAACACCCGCGCATAGTCGTTATCGGTAAACTGTGCCAGGGTTTCCACAATCTCTAAACGGTTTGCCTCATCTACTTCCTTCCGCTTCGATCCTTTGTTTTTCTTCAGGGGTGTAAACTTCTCACTGGCATTAATCAACATCACCCGATCCTTGCAGTTATCAGGCTTATTTTTATTCAACACCCACAAATAGGTGTAGATACCCGTGTTAAAAAACTCATCTGTCGGTAACTGGATTATTGCTTCTACAATATCAATATCCAGCATCCATTTCCGAATATTACTTTCTGCTGACCCCGCATCTCCACTAAACAGAGTTGAGCCATTGTGAACTACTACCCCGATACCATCAGCATTTAGCTTAGAAATTAGGTGTTGCATAAACAACAGCTGCCCATCGGATACCGACGGCAGATACTGAAACCGCTGGGTTTTATCATTATCAATATCTTTCTTAAAACCCTTCCAGTCCACCCCATAGGGCGGATTAGCAATCACCACTTCAAATTCATCATTGTCGAACTTATCATTAGTCAGGGTATTGCCATGTTCAATCTTGGAATCAATCCGAAACCGACTTTCAATCTTCGCTAAGGCATAAAGGGCATCATTCCAGTCTTGCCCAAAAGTTTGGGTAAGCCGCTTTACCTTAACATTAATCCGGTCTTCTACCCCAAACAACAGATTACCACCGCCACAGGTGCAGTCATAAATTTTCAGCAACCGATCCGAATCTTTAATCTTAGAAGCAATAATCTCAGCAATCAGAGCAATCACATCATCCGGGGTATACTGTTCCCCAGCCGTATCAGCGGAAATATCTGCCCAGCGGCGTTTAATATGTTCTTCTAGGGTAGTAATAGCTGAGTTATCAAAGGGTTTGAGGTCAATACTACTCCATTCTTTGGTATAGCCGAGTAATACCCGTTTTGCCTTAAGCTTGGCAATCACCCCTTTCATATCGAGAAACTTTTCCCCCTCGCTGGCATCTACTCCCAACAAATCCTTGGTTTCCCCATCAAACCCATGCAGGTAAGCTTCAAAATCCACATCAAAGGATTTATCATTCTGGCAAATATCCTTAAGGGTTTGGTTTTTCTCAAAAATGTAGTCGTTATAACCCTGTCCTTTATCCTGAATTAGCGCTGTTAAATCTTCTGGTTCAATCTCCGTCAGGGTGTCTTCTCCTAATTCCGCCTTGAGCTCATCAAACATCCTAACTAGGCGACTTTCGATCATCACCAGGGCAAAAAACGGCATCATATAAGAAGGCCACTCTGATTCTTTGATACCACAACCTCGCAACAGGTCAGCAGTTGCCCAGATAGTGGATTCATACTGGAGAATATTTTGGACAGCCATGTTAATGGATAATTGATAATGGATAATTGATAATGGATAATTGATAATTGATAATTGATAATTGATAATTGATAATGGGTAATTGGTAATGGATAATTAATAATGGGTAATTGGTAATTGATAATGGATAATTAATAATGGGTAATTGGTAATTGATAATTGGTAATTGGTAATTGGTAATTGATAATTGGTAATTGGTAATTGGTAATGAGTAAGTGTTAATTACAGCCTTTTCCATGCTAGTGAGGTATATTGAGAATAAGACTTTTTCGCTCACAGAGGCTAACCTCGTCTTATTACTGTACCTCACTAGAGTGATAAATGCTGTATTAATTATTAACTGTTTTTGCTTGTTTTGAGGATGGCGGTTAGGAGTTTTAGGAGTTCTATGAGGTCTGTTTTTAGGCATTGGTGTTGTTTTGCTTCCAGGTATTTGGTTGTGTGAAGTAGGTCAAGCCAGTAGTCGGCTTCATTGGCTTCTTTAAGAGCGACAGATAACTTATGGATAAAATCGGCCTTGCTTTCGGCGTGTTCAGATTCCCTAACTAATGCACCAATAGCGGTTCCAGCTCTAAGGATTTGCTTGGATAATACAAACTCTCGTTTTTGCTCGATCAGATATTTACTAAGATTGACTACCCGAACAGCAAAATTAAAACTTTTCTCCTTAACAACATTCCCCCTCATTACTCATCACCAATTACCAATTACTCATTACTCTTTCTTTTTGGACTGAAGTCCTACTACTGCTCATTACCAATTACTCATTATCAATTATCAATTATCAATTATCAATTACCCATTATCCATTAATCATCATAGCTAAACTTCAAAGTAACGAATTCATCCCCAGAACCTGGCCCTTTGCATAATATTTCTTGTTTTCTTGAACGCTCGTCTATCAGACAAGTTACCTGTCGCTTAAACGCTTCTAGGTTACCCTTGTATTGCCCTGGATCAATTCTGAGTTGTTGTTTAAATTGACCCCAAGTGACATCAACGATTTTATCACCACAGACCATCTCGACTTCGCCCCGTTCCACATCAATATCTCCTGCTTCTACCTCAAACTCCGCATCTTCAATTTCGACGAATTTACAGGTTTCCAATTTGGGGCTATTGTCACAAGCTCCTATAGTTGTGAGTAGAATGCTGCATATAGTCAGAGAAGTTAATCTTTTTACCAGAGCTTTCCTTGACATGATATAGCAAAAGGCAGAGGGCAGAGGGCAGAAGGCAGAAGGGAAAAGATTGACAGATAAAGGTTTCAGCATTTGGGGTTGTCCTAATCGCCTTGGCGACTGCTATAAGTCTTGGGTTTTGGGTTTTCCGAGCCTCGGTTATATCCTGTAGAGAAGTTTTTCGCTGATAGAAAAATAGAGGGACACCTGTTATTGGTGTCCCTACTGGCGCGACACACCTAAAATAGTGAAATAGATGTAGTGCGAGCATCTTGCTCGCTTTTTATATTCCTCTAGCGAGCGAGACGTTTGTGCTACGCA
>JAAHHL010000510.1 GCA_010672185.1 Caldora sp. SIO3E6
TAGCTCCCTCAGCTCCCTCAGCTCCCTCAGCTCCCTCAGCTCCCTCAGCTCCCTCAGCTCCTTCAAAGCCGTACATGAAACTTTCGCCTCATACGGCTCCTAGATTCTCTGAGCCAGTAGGCTTGCTCCAATGGATTTGTTGGTGGCAGCTTTGGTGAACTGCCATTAGATTCTTAGGCTTCCAATTGTAGTGGTTTCCATCGATATGATGAAGGTGTACAGATTCGCCGTCTGAAAATTTTAATCCACAGTATCCACAGGAATGGTTTTGTCGGGTCAGAGCTTTGGCAGTATGATTATCATAGAGCGCGGTATTGCGTTTGCGACCGTAGACTAAATCTCCGTCATAAGGGGATTTATTCGCTTTAACCATTGCGTGCCCATTTTGTTTGTACCCTACTGCAGGGAATGCTTGGTTGCATAGTTCATTTGCTTGATAACGGTTCACTTTCTTTTCCTTTCGGAATTTTCTGTTTGCCGTTTTGCGCATGAACCATAACTTATCCCGAACACTGCTCATATCACACCATTTGTGATAGTTTCGCCATCCTCTTACAATAAGGGCTAACTTTTTAGCCTTAACCTTTGCACCATAATTCGAGCTGTTAACCACGGCTTTAATCTTCTGACGTATTTTCCTATGGTTATCCACTGAGGGAGTGCAATGGAATTTTCCGTTGTACTTGACTCGCATATGCCAGCCAAGGAAGTCAAATCCGTCTGTCGTTTTGGTTATTTTGGTCTTTTCTTTGCTGACTTCGAGACCTCGTTCCCTTAAGAATTCTTCCACTTTGGGTCGGATTTTCTCTGCGTCTTCTTCTGGTTTTACGAAGAGAACCATGTCATCCGCGTAGCGGACTGATGGGTGTATGTCTTCTATTCCGTCAAGTGCGATGTTGGCGAGTAGTGGGCTGACCACTCCTCCCTGGGGTGTTCCTTTTTCAAGTTCATGAAATTCTGGGCGAATGCCAGCCTTTAAACATCTGAATATCCCCTTTTTCAGATTTGCTGGTGCTAACAGCCTATCCATGATGGATTTGTGGGAGATGCAGTCAAAACACTTTTTGATGTCTAGTTCGATGACCCTTTTTGTGATGCCATTCTTCATCGAGTTTAAATTCTCGAATACGTATTTTTGGGCATCTTGCGCACTACGCCCAGTCCTAAACCCGTAACTTCGGGGGTGAAAGTTAGCTTCGTGCGCAGGTTCAAGGGCGTATTTAACTAGACATTGCCAGGCTCTATCAGCGATGGTTGGTATTTTCAACATTCGGGTTTTCCCATTCCTTTTTGGGATAGGTACTTCCCGGAGTCCGCTATGAAACCAGGTGTGGCCATAGTGGTTCAATGTTTCTACCAATTCGATTCGCTCGCGGTAATTCAGGTTTTCTTTTCCATCGATACCGGCAGTGCGTTTTCCCTGATTTAATTGAGTCACTTGACGGACGGCCAAAAGTTGAGCTGAACGGGATTTCATAATCAGTTTTTGTAGAGACCTAACTTTCTTATGGTCACCAGCTTGAACCGCTTTGTATACTCTCCGTTGTAGGCGGAATAAGTTTTGGCGGAGTTTCTTCCACTTCTGACTTTTCCATAGTTCGCTATATCTATAAGACATGCGTCTAACCAAGCTCTACGCTCGTTGAATATATTCTGAGAACCCGTGCCCAGTGGGTGAGCACATCTTACCCGACAGTGGGGATTAAGTCTGGCATAACTTACCGAGGCTACGACCGTTCCAACGGACCCATATTTTGCTGTCGTTTTTACTCGTTCCGTTTATCAGATTGCTATGACGATAATGGTCAATCCAATTTGCCTATCCCCCTCTCGGAGATTGCAGTTATCTCATAAAAAACACTGCGAGAGTAGAGGATGTATTCCACACGATTTTCCGCTCAGATTGTGGTGACCTTGTTAGACACTTTTTTAGGATTACTTAGACCATGTCGTCTCCTCTTTAGCGCCAGGGTACCTATCTGCATAAGTCCTGATTGCGCCCTGTTGCCAGCTTCACTCTACGGGTTGCCGCCCGCTCGGTGTGGCCAGATAGAGAGTCACCTGTCTCCTCAGTGGTGGGGCTTTCACCCACATCCGATAATCAGTTAGGATTTTGGGTTTTATCCCGCGTATCCCCCTGGTCATACCTCTCTTTTCTCAAGAGACTCCTACCAGGAACGAGCCGCACTTACGAGCAAGGTGCGCCCGATGAGCGTATTGAGGCATATTTTCAACGCTGGTGTGGTTGGGTGAAAGGTGGGATTTCTGCTATTTTGCGAAAAATTGTTTTTCTTCACTCAGACCACCGAGTAAGCCAGCGCGCCTTGCTCTGCTTCTACAGGACTTCCATTTGTTTCGGCAGCGACGTACATCCCTATCTTGTGTCGGGTGCATCTGTTGAACCGCAGACGCGCTGATGTGCTACCTCCTTTCCTTCGATTGAGCGTGTTTTTGAAGGGGCGGTGGCGTCGCCCCGCGCCCTCCTTACCCCACCCCAATTCCAGGGTACACCTTTCCCTTTCTTTCCTCCTTCCTCTCAACCGCCCGCCGGGGGCGCGGCTCCGCGTGCGATACATTCGACTTCACTGTTAGAATTGCCATAATTATTTACTGATACGCTGACCTCTGCCGTCAACCCATTGCCGTTGATGTCGAAATTATGCGTGCAGTTTGACGTATACTTTCCGCCTTCCACGGCCCACCCTCCACATGGGAATTGGGCTGCATTGACACCGGGTAGCGTCATCGTTGCGTTTGCCGCGTTCGCTGGCATTCCAAATAAGTTGACGACCGACACATTGGCCGATACTGTTGTTTCATCTCCCTCAAAATTACAGGCTAGCTCCGATAGACTCGGTGCTGCCAGAGCTGGACCTGACATCACTAACCACATCGCGCACATTACGCTTATTAATGCCCTCGCACACCTTACCATCCTCTGCATTGACTTCCTTTCCATTCGGCTTTCTCCGTTTTTTGTTTTTTTCTTCATTGACCGGTGCTACAAAAGTTCGTTCTGCCAGGACACCCCCTTGAATGGGGTGCTATGGTGCATGCGTTCTGGTTTTTGTTTCGGGCCCTGCGTAACTGACCCTTAACATTGAGATACGGCGCAACACCCAAACGTGGACCCCTGTCTCTATCCTTTGTAGAACTATCTACTCCTCAGACGATTGTTGTCGTACTTTTCTGACTTTTGTTGGTCAGCACTACTTACCTCTACACTCTTGCCTATTAGGATTTTTCTTTCCGACTATCAAGGATCATGGAAATATGACTGGGGGATAACCCCCCCCGTTACCTGCTTCCTTTGACATGCTTACTGTTAAAACCTATGAATATCCGTCCAACTCAACCAGTCGTCTTATCCGTCTTTCCTTAACCTCGAATTCCCAGCGACTAATTCCGGATGCACAAAGCTCTTTTCTCTTGTCTGAAGTACAACCGGTTCAACTATATTAATCCAAGATCCTGCGCTCGCCCCTCCTCCTCCTTTCCATCCCACACCCTGCATCAAACTCTGCCAAAAAACAGAAAGTATAGATAACCAAGGTGGATCTCTACTAACATTCACCTCATCAGTAATATTCACCCCAACGATCGCCTTTAATCTCATCGACCGTTGAATACTTATAAATAAGGGAGCGGGTAAAGGAGAAAATAGAGAGATTTTCCCTGTGTAACGAAGATCGGTTTCTTCTTCACTAATGATCCGGACTCGATCTAACTTTCCTAAACCATCAACCGTCTCTGACTCCTCTACCTCTGGTTGTGATGGAGAAATAGAGCGATCGCCTGAGGTCGTAAGGTCATGGCAACTAAATGTAGCATTCTTATTGGAAACTGGTAGAACTTTAGCTATCTCACATTCAACCGATACAGTCTCCGACGACCATACATTCTTATCCTCTGGCGACCTTATCTGCTGCTTTTCCCCATTTTCTTCTGGAGTAGGAGACTGACTCGACCCTGACATCTGTAGGGAGGAATGGTGGTTTGCCCCTACTTCCGACTCCGACTCTCGAAAATAGGCACTCAACTTCTCTTTAAGCTGTTTCCGTGCCAAAGATATCCGCTTGCAGACATTATCATAAGATATCCCTTGCTGTTCGGCAATTTCTGTATGGGAAAGCTCCCGATAAAAATGCAGAGTAAACGTCTCTCGAAACTTTTCCGGCAACTCAGCGATCGCTCCTCGTATCCGTTCAGACCTCTCCTCTCTCTCCAGAACCGACTCTGGACATTCAACCGTTCCGGTAGTAATAACTTCCTCAGTATTCCCCACCCATTCAATACTGTCAACACCCACAGCACCACCAGAACGTTTGCGGATCAGATCGATGCAAAAATTACGAGTCACCTGATACAACCAAGCCTTTAAATTAGTAATTCTTTCCCCAAATTTTTGCACCTTTTCCCAAGCTTTTACCGTTGCCTGACTCAGAGCATCCTCGGCATCCATTGGGTTAAAATTCATTATCTTGAGACAGCAGCGATAAAGCTGGTCTCGACTTTCTTGCAATTGCTGCCAAAACTGAGAGAGAATATGGGAGCGATCGCTCTGTGTCCCAGCATGATCCATTAAGTTTCGTCTTGTAGTTGCAGTCCTGAAGGTCATAAAAAATGAAATTGGCTTTGTCCTTGTTGATTAGAGTATGGACAAATTCTTATTTCGTTCCTCTCTCCTTACACTCTTAAAACAAGTGTCAAACACCAATTTTTGTATTTTTCGAGTTAGCACTAATTTTTTTGCTCGGATCGCGTTGGCATCAATATTTTATGGCCAGTAATTTGCTGGTCATTGGCTATTATGCTTGGGCTGGTCATCTCACCTCTCCAAGCACGGCGCGATCGCTAGCTCACAAGTGCGATTGCTGGGAGTGCAAGATCTCAGTAGAACAGGTTGAGGAAGGTTTGTTACTTGCCCCCAAATTTGTTACTTGCCCCCAAATTTGATGCCAATGGTTTGATTCGAGTAGTTATAGCAGATGTCAATACTGGTGAAGTACTGATGCTGGGCTATATGAACGAAGAGGCGTTAGTGCGATCAGCAAGAGCCGCAGTGCTTCGCGAGCGCAGATCTTGTAGGGTGCGAAAACGTGCGTGTAACGCACCACACTGGATGACATGCCACTTAAACAATTCCCCAGCTCACCCCGTGAGCTATTTACCACACCCCACACCCTGTCTTCTTTTGTGCATTGTTGCCTCACAGTGAGGTAACGCACCGAAAACTTATTCTCTCAATCTCCAACGTTTCTTCTTCCAGTCAGCCTTGCGGTCGAGTGGGAGAGCTAAACCTCATCTGGATAACGAATTATCAAATTGCTTCAATAACTACTCGGATTGTTCACATATTTCTGAATCCTTGTACCAATAGCACAGTATGTCCAGTGAATATCAAGTCCGTTTCAATATATATGTGCGCACATTTTCCCATTGTAAAATGGTAGCAAAAAATAAGTTCACGTATCAACTCCGTTCTAGATCCCTTGCTCCTTGAGTGCGAGATATAGCAAAAGGCGACCGGGCAGAAGGGGTGAGCGAAAAAAAGGGTGGGGAGCGGAGGAGCAGAGGAGCGGAGGAGCAGAGGAGCGGAGGAGCAGAGGAGCGGAGGAGCGGAGGAGCGGAGGAGCAGAGGAGCGGAGGAGCGGAGGAGCGGAGGAGCAGAGGAGCGGAGGAGCGGAGGAGCAGAGGAAGAAGAGAGAACTGATAATTTTTGGATACAACGCTCAAGAAATCCCACCCAAAATTTCGTTCACCCG
>JAAHHL010000511.1 GCA_010672185.1 Caldora sp. SIO3E6
TAGATGATGCCCTTCTCTGGGGCATCATCTTCTGGTGTGGTTAAACTCTCACCCTGAAACCTTACAACGTATTGGGCAAAGTGAGGCTTATCACGCCTTACTCAATTTGTTGTGCTGCCGTCATAAAATCCTCTTCGCTTACCAGCAATCTCGCCTTTGCAGTAAAGCAGCCTGGAAAATCTACAGTCAATTAGAACAAAAAGTCGAGGAGTTAACCCAGCCTCCCGAAGAAACTCTGGAGCAACTCAAACAGTGGCTCAAGCAAATACCGCAGACAGCTTTTCATTACGCTAAGTATCTGCGGGATATAGAAGACTACCGCACTGCCATTGCTGCCAATATCCGAAACTATGCCTCCAGATTGGAGAAGCTGCAAGGGCTCTCTTTACCAAAGGATGACTTAGCATTTTTGCACCACTTTCTTCACTCTACTTGCAAGCAGTTTCGCACACAAATTAGAGTAGATTTACGCTACCTCACTCCTGGTCAAAACTTATTCGACCAGATGACTGGTATGATTAGGGGTCTGGTAGAAATTCAACAAGCAGAACGCGATCGCATTTTAGAGGAAGCCCTGCGAGAAAGTGAGAAGGCAGCTGAAAAAAGGGAACAAAAACGACAACTTTGGATTGCTCTTGTCGCTACTGGTTTAGCCATCAGCGGTATTTCTTCCCAGGTAGATTCCCAACCGATTGAAACCTTTCATAGCTACCGACAGCCAAATAAGCCTCCAATTTGTCCTGCGGCTGGTGCTTCAACTTGCATGACATATAACTTTTTAGATGTAGTGGTTCATATTTTTGTCGGAGTTTGTGCCGCCTTAATTCTACGTTTGATCGTAAATTGGTATCGGGGACAGGAAACTGACTAGGATTTGCTGCAATTTGTCCATTTACTTGAGTTGTTAAGTCATAAACTCTGTAGTCCTCATAAATTTTAGACAATAATGTTTTGGGCTTGACTATAAAATATATTCGTGATATAGCTAAAGTTTTTTGTAGGAGCAGGGGCTATGGATATTGACGAGTTAGAAACTCTCCTCAGGGATATTGAATCGGATCGTGTAGAACGAAAGCGTTCAATAGCTGAGCGCAATGTCCTTCGTCAGGCTATTTGTGCTTTTGCCAATGATTTACCTAACCACCAACAACCAGGAGTCCTCTTTGTCAGTGTTAACGATGATGGTAGCTGTGCTAATTTTCCCATAACTGATCAAGATTTGCGTACCCTCTCAGATATACGCTCAGATGGCAAAATCTTGCCTTTCCCATTAATGATTGTCCAGAAACGTACTATCGGTGGATGTGAACTAGCGGTTATAGTCGTGAAACCATCAGATGCTCCCCCTGTGCGCTTCAATGGACGTGTTTGGGTGCGTGTTGGTCCCCGCAGAGCCACTGCAACACGAGAAGAAGAAGGTCGTTTAGCAGAAAAACGCAGAGCCAAGGACTTACCTTTCGACCTTAAACCTCTAGTATCTGCTAGTTTAGATGACCTGGATTTAGAAGTTTTTCGTCGAGTTTATCTGCCTTCATCTTTGGCTAGCGACATCCTCGAAGAGAATCAACGTTCTCCTGAGCGGGCGCAAGCATTGCGCCCCTACATCATGAATATTATCCCAATGTAGCCGGAATTGATATTACAACAACCGGATTATCCCATACTCATATACTAGTCATAGTCAGAAAAAGGTCATGAATACGAAAATTATTGCTTTTTTCAACAACAAGGGAAGAGTTGGCAAGACCTCCTTGGTTTATCACTTAGCGTGGATGTACAATGAGCTGAATTTTCGTGTGGTTGTAGCTGATTTAGACCCCCAAGCGAACCTCACGGCTGCTTTTCTTAACGAAGACCGCTTAGAAGAACTATGGCTCGATGGTAATCGTCCCAAGACTATCTTTGGTTGTGTACAACCCTTGATCAAAGGCATTGGTGATATTGCTGAGCCACACTTAGAATATGTCGAAGATTTCCTTTCAAACGAAAACCTGGCACTTTTAGTGGGAGATTTATCCCTTTCTGGTTTTGAGGATCAACTCTCAGAAGTATGGCCTAAGTGCATGGATGGTGATGAACGTGCCTTTCGAGTGATATCTGCTTTTTGGAGAGTGATGCAAAAAACAGCAGTAGTTCACCAAGCGGATCTCATATTGGTGGATTTAGGTCCTAACTTGGGAGCCATTAACCGTGCAGCGCTAATTGCGGCAGATTACGTTGTTATGCCCCTTTCACCGGATTTATTTTCTTTGCAAGGTCTACAGAACCTTGGTCCGACATTGCGACGCTGGCGACAAAACTGGAAAGATAGACTGCACCACAATCCAGCGGATGATCTGGTATTACCTCAGGGACAGATACAGCCTATTGGTTACGTTGTCTTACAACACTCAGCACGACTAGACCGTCCAGTAAAAGCCTACAATCATTGGATTGCGAGGATTCCGCATGTTTACCGAGAAGCTGTATTAGCTGAACCGGTCGATAATCATCTGTCTGTAGCCGATGATCCTCATTGTTTAGCTTTGGTCAAAAACTATCAGAGTTTGATGCCAATGGCTCAGGAAGCACGCAAACCGATATTTTACTTGAAACCTGCTGATGGAGCTCTTGGTGCCCATGCGACTGCTGCCAAAAAGGTGTATAGGGATTTTCAGAGGTTAGCTGACAAGATTGCAGAACGAACCAGCGCGATTCAATTAAAATAGAATCTTATGGATATGCGTTTATAGCAATAGGATTACAGAAAGTGACTTCTGCTGCATCTTCTTCGACATCGACGCCAACCGTTGAACTATCTCCTAGCTACACCCTGCCGTTGGTGTTGATTTTTGCAGCACTAACAGTGCTGCTATTACGGCAGTGGCTGGGTTTAGGACTTAGTCTAACGGTAAGCTTGGTAATTGCGCTTTTGGGTTTGTTTCTTTTTTTCCAGGCGTTAACCATTCGTTTACAGTTTACGGCAACAGCCTTGGAGCTCTATCGTTCTGAGACGATGCTCCGGCGTTTTCCTTATCAAGACTGGCAAAACTGGCGCATTTTTTGGACACCAGTACCGATTTTGTTTTATTTCAAAGAAGTCAAAAGCATTCACTTCTTACCAGTGCTGTTTGATCCGAAGATGCTAGAAACTTGTCTAGAACAACGCTGTCCCAGAATCTGAGTTGTCGCATCCCCATTAGTAAAACAAAGCTGAGGGAGCTGAGGGAGCTGGGGGAGCTGGGGGAGAAAGAAGATTGGTATGTTTATAGATACTGGGGAAAAAGATATTTCTGCCAAAATAGGATGCTTCCAGCTGTAGGCAAGAGGTTTGCTCTTTTTGATTGCAGCTTGGACTAAGTTACTTGCTACTGTATATAGGAGTCTCCACGCTGATTTTTCAATGAATTCAGACGAACAACGAAAGGAAGAACAAGAACAACCAGCCTCTGATGCTGTTGAGTTAACAGATAAACAAGAATTGGATCTAGAGTCCCCAAAATTAGGGCAGCCTCTGGAGTTGGGAAAGCCTTTGAAATTGAACCAATCCTCAGATGAGCAGCGGGAAGTTACTGATTTAGCTCAAACGGTGGCTGAACTTGAGCGTCAAGAAAAGGATTTGAGAAAGAAAATTGCGGCTTTGCAAGAAACCCACAATCAGCTCCTCTCTGAACAGTTGGCGCAAACCCAAGCTACAGTAGGAAAAATGGTACAAGAGGGTTTGAGTGAGCTAGAGCAACGTAAGCAAGGACTACAAATTTCTGTCGAGCAACTTGAACGTCGCCGAGAGCGTATCCAGGCAGAAATGCGAACCAATTTTGCTGGTGTCTCCCAAGAATTGGCGATCCGAGTGCAGGGTTTTAAAGACTATTTAGTCGGTAGCTTAGAAGACTTGGCTCTTGCCGCAGAGCAATTGGAACTATCACCTGCCTCCTATCCCACAGAAGAACGAACGACAGCTGAACCGGATTCTCAAGCAACAGACTACAGTCCCCAAACCTCATTTACCGAACAAGCATTTCAAGAGCAAACAAGGCAAATTCGTAATATCCTTGACCAATACCGAACACGACCAGATTACTATGGACCACCTTGGCAATTGCGCCGCACTTTTGAGCCGATTCATGCGGAGAGGGTCTCTAATTGGTTTTTCTCCCAAGGGGGTCGTGGTGCTCTAAAAACTATAGGTAGCCGCCTACAAAATATTTTAATTGGCTCGGCGATTATTTCCGTATTACGTAGTATTTATGGCAATCGCCTGCGCACTCTGATCCTTGCCAACACTCCGGAACGGCTGGGAGAATGGCGTAGGGGACTGCAAGATTGTTTAGGCGTCACCCGCAGCGACTTTGGTCCAGAAAGGGGTATAGTCCTGTTTGAAGAACCACCAGCTCTTGTTCAAAAAGCTGACCGATTGATTAACCAAAAACAATTACCGCTGATTATTATTGATGAAACAGAAGACAAGATTAGTCTATCAATGCTGCAATTTCCCCTGTGGTTAGCTTTTGCACCGGATCCTGAGCAGTTGTCTAACTACCAATATTGAGAATTGGGAATTGGGAATTGGGAATTGGGAATGGAGAATGGAGAATGGAGAATGGAGAATTAACACCTAAAACCTAACACCTAAAACCTACCACCTAACACCTAAAACCTAAAACCTACCACCTACCACCTACTACCTACCACCTAAAACCTAAAACCTAAAACCTAAAACCTAAAACCTAAAACCTAAAACCTAAAACCTAAAACCTAAAACCTAAAACCTACCACCTACCACCTATCACCTACCACCTAACTTTGTTATGCTGCTTGAGTTTACTTTCAGTGGATTATTGTTGTCCGCAGCTTATTTATTAGGCTCCCTCCCGACTGGTTATCTTGCAGGACGCTGGCTTCAGGGCATTGATATTCGTGAGCATGGCTCTGGTTCTACTGGTGCGACTAATGTGTTGAGAACTTTGGGTAAAGTACCAGCCTTGTTAGTTTTTCTCATTGATGTGGCTAAAGGATGTGCCGCGATCGCTCTGGTGTATGGTTTCTATGCTCTAATAGAAACATCAGTTGTTCCATTAACCTGGAAGCCTTGGCTGGTGGCTTTAGCCGCATTTACCGCCGTATTGGGACATAGTAAATCAATTTGGCTAAACTTCACTGGTGGCAAATCAGTAGCTACCAGTTTGGGGGTCTTACTTGCTATGTCTTGGCAAGTGGCTCTGGGAACTTTTGGAGTATTTGCTTTGCTCCTGGCAATCTCACGTACTGTTTCTCTTGGTTCCCTATGTGGTGCGATCGCTGTTTCTGTATTGATGATTCTCTTTGGTCAACCCTTACCCTACCAAATATTTGGTGTTGTTGCGGGCTTATATGTAGTCTTACGCCACACTGGTAATATTAAGCGTATACTCGCTGGCACTGAGCCGAAGATTGGGCAGCCACTACAATCAGAAGCTCAAAGTAATTAGGGCTTGGGAGAATAAGTAACAAACATCTGAGACGCGGGGAATGGGGAATTTAGAATTTAGAATTTAGAATTTAGAATTATGGAATAAGTAGGTTGGGTGTAGCGATAGCGTAACCCAACATCGGAGTGTGCTGCGTTGGGTTTCACTCCGTTTCACCTGACGGGGTGACAACAAGGGCTCAACCCTTTACTGAATAAACTTTTGAGGCATCTTATGGTATTCTAAAATACTGGTTACATTCTCAATAATTACTCACTGATGATAATGAGTACCTTGTTACCCTCCTTCTACAAATCAACTCTAAAAAATAGGTTAA
>JAAHHL010000512.1 GCA_010672185.1 Caldora sp. SIO3E6
CAACCATTGCCAATTGATGCTTTCGAGACGTTCTACTTTCTCAGAGAGAGCGGGTAGCGTTACCCTACCTGATTAACAGTAAAAAGAGCCAGCGACAGGAGCATTCTCTTGCTCCTCCGCTCCTCCGCTCCTCCGCTCCTCCGCTCCCCAGCTCCCCAGCTTCAAGCGCTTTTCACCTTAAGTTGACACCAATGGCAAGCATTGCGCCCCTACAATTCGACCTTCCCAAATCAGTCCCGTAATACATAACCGACTCCTCGCACGGTTTGTACAAGACGCTTTTCACTGTTGGCTTCGAGTTTCAACCGTAAGTAGCGCACATAAACTTCGATAATATTGGAATCTCCCATAAAATCATAACCCCAGACCCGTTCCAGGATCTGGTCGCGGGTGAGGACTTGCCGGGGATGAGCAAGGAGGTATTCGAGTAAGTCAAATTCTTTAGCTGTCAGTTCAATTAAGCGATCGCCTCGATAGACATCACGGGTGCTGCGGTTTAAACTTAGGTCACCAAATTGTAAAATTTCCGGCCCCTCTTCTTGATTCCGCCGCAGATGTGCCCTCACTCGCGCCAAAAGTTCTTCTACACTAAAGGGTTTGACTACGTAGTCATCCGCACCAGCATCCAAACCAGCAACGCGGTCCCCCACTTCATCTTTAGCCGTTAATAAAATTACCGGTACTTGGTCTCCAGTAGTGCGCAGGCGTCGGCAAATTTCGGGTCCAGATATTCCTGGCAGCATCCAGTCAAGAATCACTAAATCTGGCTGAGACTCCCTTACTGCGGCTAAACCTGCCAAACCATCGTTAGCAACGCTAACTCGATAACCTTCGTACTTCAGTTCCAACTCAATGAACTGTGCTAGTTTTGCTTCATCTTCTACGACTAATATATGGTTTGTCATAGTTAGGGAGGTCCTAATTAGGTAGTCAGTTAGGCTGAAGTTGCCTCTAGTTAGGAATTTTAGCCGAAATTAAATAATGTTGACCTATATGTAATTATCCATTATCCATTGTTCATTATCCATTATTGAATCCTATTTCCCGTGGGCGATCGCTCTTGAGCAGCGCCAATTGCTCGGTAGTGCTGAGGGCCATCCCATCCGTACTGCCTCTGGACAAATAGTATGGATTGTCAGTTGACAGTCAATCAACTGTAAGCCTTCCTTTTCTACTTGCTTCATACCTTGTTTCAAAATGGAGTCATTTTTGAATTCCACTGTTTGGTTGCACTGAATGCAAACTAGGTGATGATGGTGATGGGGGAAAGGCTGATTAAGTTCGTAATGTTTATGTCCTTCGGCTAGCTCAAGTTCCCGCAGAATGCCCATTCGCGACATTAACTTGACGCTTCGGTATATTGTAGATAAGCTGATTGGTTCTCCACGCTGCCCTAATAGCTCATAGAGTTCTTCAGCACTGAGATGGTCTCCTCTGGGAAGATTTTGAAAGACGTGCAAAATCGTTTCCCTTTGGGGCGTCAAGCGCCACCCTCGGGAATTGAGTTCTGCTTTGAGTGAAGCGGCTGTGTAGGAAGCCATGATAACCCTCTCAAAAAAAACTCATTATTGATAATAATAATTTCTTTTACTTCCCATTTGCAAGAAATTTATTAATTGAGAATAAATTTCAAAGTTAATATGGTGGAATACTCTATCTTCCCACACTCCCCACACCTCCCACACTCCCCACACCCTCTTTCTCCTGCCTCCTGCCTTCTGCCTCCTGCCTTCTGCCTCCTGCCTCCTGCCTCCTGCCTCCTGCCTCCTGCCTCCTGCCTTCTGGAAAGAAAATCCTGCTGCTGCTCCAATGACCTTGAGATTACACTTAGAATGGTAATGGTTAGCCATTACAAGCATTCAATTCCCAGATTTCTAATCAAATCCTTTACTTCTTGCAGCGGCACCAACTATAAGCCAATCTCCTGACATACTTCAACACAAAACTTTAACATGTCTAAACACGACCCCTATCTAAGATGTTCTTTTTGCGGTAAGTCTTCGGAGCAAGTCCGCAAATTGATTGCTGGTCCTGGCGTTTACATTTGTGACGAATGCGTCGAACTGTGCAATGAAATTTTAGATGAGGAACTGCTCCACTCCTCCGCTAACTCTGGGATGCAAGCGCACCAAAATACAGAGCCACCCCAAAAACAACCATCAAAGAGTGTCAATCATCGTGCTTGGAATCAAATTCCCAAGCCAACAGAAATTAAACAAACTTTAGATAACTACGTTATTGGTCAGAGCCAAGCGAAAAAGGTTCTCTCTGTTGCTGTTTATAATCACTATAAGCGTCTCAGGATTAATCAAGGGGATGGCAGTGAACCGGTTGCCGACAAATCTGTAGAACTGCAAAAATCGAATATTCTCCTTATTGGCCCTACCGGTTGCGGCAAGACACTCTTGGCTCAAACCTTAGCTACCCAATTGGATGTTCCCTTTGCTGTAGCTGATGCTACTACTCTGACAGAAGCTGGTTATGTTGGGGATGACGTGGAAAATATCTTGCTGCGATTGCTGCAAGTAGCGGATTTTGATGTTGAAGTTGCTGAGCAAGGTATTGTCTACATTGACGAAATTGATAAAATTTCCCGTAAGAGCGAAAGTGCTTCAATTACTCGTGATGTTTCTGGCGAGGGAGTGCAGCAAGCTCTACTAAAAATTTTGGAAGGGACAATAGTTAATGTACCTCCCCAAGGAGGGCGCAAACATCCCTACCAAGAGTGCATTCAAATCAATACCAGCAATATTCTGTTTATTTGCGGTGGTGCTTTCGTTGGTTTAAATAACGTAATCGAGCAGCGTGTTGGGAAAAAATCCATTGGCTTTGTGAAGACTGGGGAGACGCTTTTTGCTCAGAATAAGTCTACAACCGAATCCTTGAAGGACATGGAATCAGAGGATTTGGTGAAATTTGGCCTAATTCCGGAGTTGATTGGAAGGTTGCCGATAATTACTACCTTAGAGGCACTGAATGAAGAGGCTCTGATGATGATACTAACCAAACCTCGTAATGCTTTGGTCAAACAGTACCAAAAATTACTAACTATGGACAATGTCCGCCTGGAGTTTCATCCCGATGCTCTTAAGGCAATGGCTCAAGAAGCATTACGCCGCAAAACCGGAGCTAGAGCGCTGCGGGGTATTTTAGAGGAAGTGATGTTAGATGTGATGTATGAGTTACCTTCTTGTAAAAACATCACTCGCTGTACGATTACCAAGGAAATGGTAGAGAAACGTTCCACTGCTGAACTGATTGCTCATCCATCCTGGTTGCTCAAATCGGAACCGGCTTAATAATAGACTTCTTATATAGATCCAAAAAAGACGAAAATCAAAAAGAGGAACCCGGTTGCTGGAGAAATTCTATCTCTTCCGGAGTGCTTTCTCTACCCAAAATTCGGTTGCGGTGAGGAAAGCGTCCGAATCTCTCAATTACTTCTAGGTGACGGTGAGCATAGTCAATGCCGGAAGCACAGTTAGGGTCATCTTTGAGGCTGGAAAATAGCTCTACCGACTGATACTGGTGCTCCAGGTTCTCACTGTGTTCAAAAGGCATGTAGATAAACCAGCGTTGTACCGGCAGTAACTGTTGGTCAAAGCCTTGATTTATGGCATACTGGGCGATATTCAGGGCTTGAGGATCACTGGCAAAGGCTTGGGGTTGAGAGCGAAAGAGATTGCGAGAAAACTGATCAAGTAGAATAATCAGTGCGAGACAGCTGTAGGGGGAAGTCCGCCATATATCCAACTCCCCCGCAGCAGCCTGCTGATAAACCGAGAGAAAACGCGATCGCACTTCTTGGTCAAACTGGGGGTTTTTGGTAAACCAAAATTTGCGAATTTGCCCATATTCGGCGTCTTCAGGCTTGCCGAACCAAAAATCTAAAATTTCTTTTACTTGCGACATGCTATTGACTAAGAAATTTGGGAATTATTTTATTATTAACCACAGAGGCACAGAGGACACAAAGGAAGAAAAGAAGTTGACTGACCAAAAAAATGGGTCTCAAGCCCCGTCCTTCTAGGACGGCTTTTTGGAGTATCCTCAGTTTTCTGATTAGCTCTCTTAATACATCGTTTTGGCTTCTACTTTCTTGCCCACAATAAGCCAAAAGTCTTTCATATTCCTTCTCGGAACACCTAAGTGTTAACTTCTTTATGCCACCATTTTGCCGTCGTTCATGCTACAATAGTAACATGAAAGCACGTTACCGATATCGAATTTACCCTACATTTGGACAACAAATGGCACTAGCCAAGTTGTTTGGGTGTGTTCGTGTGGTATGGAATGATGCTTTAACTTTCTGTATCAATCAGTACAAAGCAGGAGAGAAGAAGCCTAAGAATGCAGAGCTTCAGAAACAGTTCATCACTCAAGCCAAGAAAACAGTTGAGCGTCAGTGGTTATCTGAAGTTTCTAACATTCCGCTGCAACAATCCCTCCGTGATTTAGAGCAGGCGTACCAAAACTTTTTCAAGTCTTGCAAAGGACAGCGGAAAGGCAGACCTGTTAAGCCTCCAAAGTTTAAAAAACGTCATGCCAAGCAATCAGCAAGGTTTAGGCAAGGAGGGTTTAAAGTTGGTCAAAACTTCGTTAAGTTAGCCAAGATTGGGAAAATCAAGATTGTCTGGTCTAGACCACTACCAGCACAAACGTCATCGGTCACTGTTATCAAGGATGCCGCTGGTAGATATTTTGCTAGTTTTGTAGTCGAAATAGTTTCCAATGTTTTACCCAAGACTCAGAACAGTGTTGGCATCGATTTGGGTATCAAAACCTTTGCGACCCTAGACAATGGTCAAAAGATAGATGCTCCCAAGCCCTTGAAGAAGCGCATTAATCGATTGCGCAGATTGAGTAAGAATCTGTCCCGCAAGACGAGGGGGAGTAAGCGTTATGAACGTGCCAGAAGGAGGAAAGCTAAACTACAAGCCAAGCTCAAAGATACTCGCACAGATTTCCTGCACAAATTATCCACTCAGATAATCCGTGAGAACCAAACGATTGTCCTGGAGGACTTGAATGTTGCAGGCATGGTTAAAAACCGGAAATTGTCGAGAGCTATCAGTGATTTGGGCTGGCGACAATTCCGCACTTATCTTGAAGGAAAAGCTCAAAAGTATGGTCGCGAGTTTCAAGTAATTAGCCGATGGGAGCCAACAAGTCAGATTTGCTCTTGTTGTGGTTTTCGTGGTGGAAAACTCGACCTATCAATTCGAGAGTGGACTTGTTTAGGCTGCGGCACAAAGCACGACAGAGATGTTAACGCCGCGAAGAATATTAAAGTCGCCGGGGGGCACTCGGAGACCAAAAACGGACGTGGAGACTCCGCGTCAGACTTCCGCAAAGGGAGCAGCAGTTAAGGAAGCGTCAACCCGCCGAGAGTACGTGCAGTTAACACTGTTCGGCTAGTAGGAATCCCCATGCCTTTAGGCTGGGGAGGATGTCAAACCACTGATGACTGAAGGTGCGATCGCTTGTTAGGATATCTGACAAGAGCAAGTGCAGCACGGCGGAAACGCTGTCAAAACTTGAAAGAGACGCGGAGACGCGGGGACGCGGGGACGCGGAGACGCGGGATTTTCATGCATGGTGGTGAAAAAATTTTTTCATCGGGACTGCCTCCTGCCTTCTGCCTCCTGCCTCCTGCCTCCTGCCTTCTGCCCCATGCCTCCTGCCTTCAAAGTGTCAGTAACAACACCTATTATGGTCGAATCACAACCGTCGGTGAAATTCCTAACCCCAGAAG
>JAAHHL010000513.1 GCA_010672185.1 Caldora sp. SIO3E6
TTAGAAAATTTTCGTGGCTTCAAGTCCTTTGAGCTTCAGCAACTTGGTAGGGTAAATTTATTGGTTGGAGTTAATAATAGCGGTAAGACATCAATCTTAGAAGCCATTCAACTGCTCTGTTCACCAGCTAATCTTGAGCCACTTCATGAGGTAATGATTGAGCGAGGTGAGTGTTTTTGGGGTGATGATAATGTAACTCTTGAACTTGATATTCGTCACCTTTTTTATGGGCATGAAATTGAAGAAAATAACACATTTTCTATATTAGGAAAAAATAACCATCTTCGACAGAAGCTTGTTGCCTCAATAGCTATAGGTTCAATTGATTCTCTCTACCGTTTAAATAGTCATTCTGAAGCAGAAAATAGCTCATCTGCTTCAGTTGGCAAACTCTCAGATGACTTGGTAAGACTTGGTTTTACAGCTCAGTGGACTAGTGGAAACAAACAAGAGTATTGGGAACAACCTTTATCATCTAATGGATGTCTTCATAATGATGACGTTCATCTTTGGCCTATATCTAGAAAACGTAGAGCCATGCAAAGGCCAATTCCAAAAACACAATTAATCAGATCATCATCCTTAACTATAGAGACGATGACTGAATTGTTCGAGCAGGTAGTACTGACAGCTGAAGAACAACTTGTATATGAAGCACTTCAGACTATTGAACCTAGAATTGAGCGTATTGCACCGGTTAGTTCTAGGAAATCTATTTCTTCTAACTCTCGCGGTGGATTTGTTGTGCGCCTTTCTGGCAGTGAACAGCGTGTACCTATTGGTAGTTTAGGAGATGGAATATGGCGTATGCTGGGACTGGCGCTGGCGATTGTCTCTGTAAAAGGAGGAGTCTTACTTGTTGACGAAATTGATACTGGACTCCACTTTTCTACTTTGTCTGATATGTGGAAGTTAATCTGGGAAACGGCAAAAAAACTAGATGTGCAAGTTTTTGCCACTACCCATAACAGCGACTGTTGGACTAGCTTAGCTACTATTGCCAGTCAAGAGGATGCAGCAGTTGATGGTATTACCATTCAACGCATAGAACCAGATAAAAACACAAGTGTCGTCTTTACCGAAAAAGAAATTGCTATTGCAGCGGAACGGGGAATTGAGGTGCGCTGATTATGGCAAAGAGACACCCAAATCTACTGCTAGTGGAAGGGGAACAAGAGAAGAGAACTATACCTTATTTAATAGAAGCTAATGGCATTGATTGGGGAACTAAAAATAACCCAGTTGTCTATATTGAACCTCTTGGTGGTGATACAAATGTTATTGACCCGTTACTTATTTCTACAGAATTAAAAGCATCAGGACGTAGAGCCCTAGGATTAATGGTAGATGCTGATGATCATCCATTTGAACGATGGCAAAGTGTGAGAAATGCTTGCTTAACAGCAATTCCTGATATCCCTGAACAACTGCCGGAGACAGGATTAATTCATCAAGCAGACAATGATATTAAATTTGGTGTCTGGATTATGCCAGATAACAAGATGCGAGGAATGTTGGAAACTTTTTTGGCATACATGATTCCCAATGAGAGTGAGCCACTTTGGGAATATGCTCAAGAAGCAGTATCAGCAGCTAAAAACAAAAATGCACCTTTCAAAGATACACATCTAGATAAAGCTCACATTTTCACTTGGCTAGCTTGGCAAGAACCACCAGGAAGACAGCTACACAATGCCATCATGGAGAAGATTCTAGATCCAAAGCATCCAAAAGCCCAGACGTTCGTCAATTGGTTCAGGAGTTTGTATAACTTGTAAGTCAAAGTATCCAGAAGGGGTGAAAGCTGATACCTTGAAACACAGGAACATCATTTGGGTTACTACGGTTTGAAACAGCGCTCTAATTACTGGCAGCTGCTACCTTATATCCGCCCCCAGTGGCAAACTATTACTCAGGCTTTAGCTTGTACCTTAGGGGTAACTGTGTTTTGGCCCATACAAGCGGCTCTGGCTGGTCAACTTGCTAAATTCCTAGGACAGGGTAATATGGTAGCACTTGTCCAGTTGTCTGGAGTCCTGGCTCTAGTTTTTCTCGTCCAGAAAATCCTAATGTATGGTCAAGATGCTCTGATGGCAAAAGCTGCTTTCACCATTACCTTGGATTTACGTAAGCGAGTCTATGCTCACCTACAGCGCCTCAATCTGAGCTACTTTGAAACAGCTAAGACGGGAGACTTAACCTATCGCCTTACGGAAGATATCGACCGGATTGGGGAAGTGGTCAATAAAGTCTTCCATGATTTTATCCCCTGTGTGCTACAGCTGATTGTGGTGCTGGGTTATATGATCTATCTCAACTGGCAGTTAACCCTAGCTACTTTCATCGTTGCACCACTGATGGGTATTCTTATTGGCTGGTTTGGGGAACAAATGCTGAAGTTTTCTCACCGCAGTCAAAATCGCATTTCTAATTTATCTTCCTTACTTACAGAGGTTTTTAGCGGTATTCGCTTAGTGCAAGCTTTCGCGGCGGAAGAGTATGAAATTGAACGCTTTAGTCTCGAAGCTGAGCAGAATCGCAAGGCTAAGTATGCTGCTGAGCACCTTAAGGCAATTCAGTTTCCCGTAGTGGGATTTCTGTATGTTATGAGCGTATTGCTGCTCTTTTTTCTAGGGGGATGGCAAATTGCTCTAGGTAATCTAACTGCCTCAGAGTTTGTCAGTTATCTTGCTGGTGTGGGGTTACTTATTGATCCCATCAACCACATGACGACAAATTACAACGATTTTAAACAAGGAGAGGCTTCTGTTGACCGAGTTTTTGAATTGGTAGCCATTAAACCAACGGTTGTCGAAAAACCAGGTGCAACTGAACTACCACCTCTCACGGGCAAAGTAGAATATCGTAGTGTTAGCTTTGCCTACCCTAACCCTTCCCCTCAAGGTAGCCAATGGGGAGCATCAGTACTAAAAAATTTAAGTTTATTAGCCCTACCAGGAGAAAAGATAGCTTTAGTAGGAGCATCGGGTGCTGGTAAAACTACTTTAGTCAATTTACTACCTCGTTTCTATGACCCCCAAGCTGGGGAAATTTTCATAGATGGTACCAATGTTAGGGATGTCACCCTCAAAAGTTTGCGGCGGCAAATTGGCATTGTTCCCCAAGAGGTTACCTTATTTTCCGGAACCATAGCTCAAAATATTGCCTTTGGTCAGCGAGAATTTGAGCTGACAGATGTCCAAGCCGCAGCGGAAATTGCCAATGCTCATCAGTTTATCATTGAGCTGTCTCAGGGCTACTACACCTGGGTAGGAGAGAGAGGAGTCAATTTATCGGGAGGACAAAGACAAAGGATTGCGATCGCTCGTGCAGTACTACTCAATCCTAGTATCCTGATCTTAGATGAAGCAACCTCTGCTCTAGATTCAGAATCCGAAGCCTTAGTACAAGAAGCCCTAGAGCGCATTATGAAAAACCGTACTGTGTTTATTATTGCTCATAGATTGGCAACTGTGCGCCGTGCCGATCGCATTCTTGTTATGGAGCAGGGGCAGATTGTAGAATCAGGAACCCATGCAGAATTGTTAGAACAAGGCAATCGTTATGCCCGCTTCTATGCTCAACAGTTTAGTTAGGGAATGGGGAATAGGATAAAATTCCACATCGAAAAAGAATATGACCAAACAAGTCAGTTTCTCTTAAAACCTCCTGCCTTCTGCCTCCTGCCTTCTGCCTCCTGCCTTCTGCCTCCTGCCTCCTGCCTTCTTCCTAATGTCACAACTCCTCCAAGTAGCTCAATAAATCTGCCATTTCCTTGGGGCTGGGTTGGAACTTAGGCATAGGTGGGGTTTTACCACTAACCACTTGTTTAATTAAACGACCCTCAGACTTCCGACGAGAAACATGATGTAAACTTGGCCCTATTTTGCCATTGGCTTCTAGACCATGACAACCAGCGCAGTTAATTTGAAAAATAGCATGACCTTGTACTGAATCACCGTTTAGTGATAATACATTTTGGATGTAAGGATCGGAAATCTGAATCCAGCGGAAACAGAAGATGCCAGCAGAGATTGCCAATAGCAGAGCTATTAGCACTAGAACAACCTGCCAAGCTGGAATTTGAGGCGGGATAGGTTGTTTATCCAAATAACTTTTTGTCAAATTGACCATTTACAAAGCGTTTTTATAATAAACATAGCTTAATGTTTGGAGAGTGAGTAATCAAGGGTTGCTCGACGCTACTTTGTCCTGCTTGCTAGATACTGCAAGGGAAATTAACGACTCTAGCTGTTTTGCCTTAAGACCTAGTAGGATGAGAAACAGGTTAAAAAACTTATAGATTTAGGAGCACCAACGTGGTAGAACCACTACTTGTCGGCATTGTCCTTGGCTTAATCCCGGTGACCCTCGCTGGGCTGTTTGTTGCTGCTTACCTGCAGTACAAGCGCGGTAATCAATTAGGTGCCTAAGTAAGTCAGAAGGTACAAACGAAGGCAAGCATGTTAATTGACATCAAGTAACATGCTTGCGTTTCCAGAACCCAGCTGTCAATAATATTGTGTCGGTACTTCGGTGATTCATCAGAAAGAATGTACCTATCGTAGTACCTATCGTAGGGTGTGTTAGCGTAGCGTAACACACCAAGTTTGGGTGAAATCATTATTCGTTAACGGTAACCCTAAAACCTAACCTACCACCTACCACCTACCACCTACCACCTATTTAACAGAGACTCTACAGCTGTTAGCGGCAACGTTGGGAGTGCGACTAATTCAAGATTTTTGGCAACATGTTCCGGTTGCTTCATCCCTACTAAAGCTGTTGATAAACCTGGTATACTTCGAGTAAATTGCAGAGCTTGCTGGCCAATAGTTAAACG
The DNA here is from genome assembly GCA_010672185.1 of Caldora sp. SIO3E6. Classification (GTDB taxonomy): domain Bacteria; phylum Cyanobacteriota; class Cyanobacteriia; order Cyanobacteriales; family Coleofasciculaceae; genus Caldora. The sequence continues at coordinate 4,844 of JAAHHL010000513.1, forward strand.
TTCTTTACTGTTGGAAGTCAGTAGGGGTAGCATTTTCTCTAGTTCCTTGCCCTGAGCAATTGCAGCGCTGGCAACTGGTGTAATGTTTAATTGTTGAGCAGCCTGTAGAACAGACATCTGACAGCCATCAATAGTTTGGGTAGCCAGGGTTGCTCCCTCTAACATCAGTAGATTAAGGGGCAGTTGGATAAACTTAAAATGGCTTTCCCCCTGAGGAGACACACTTTGAGCAATAGCTTGAGCCTTGGCTAAATCAATATGGGCTTTATTGGTAGGAGTGACTCGAAAAGCATTCCAGGTGGCTATTCCATAGGCTCCAATCTTACCAGCAGCAACCGCTTCTTCTAAGACGATAAAAGATGCTTCTAGCTGCTTGTAGAAGACTTCTGGAGAGATATTAGAAAGTTGATCCTCTGGGTTATGCAGGTAGTAGATATCAATGGTTTCTACACCTAAGTTGTCCAAACTTCGATTAAGCTGATCACAGATATACTCAGGATGCATACAATGCCTTTGCTGAGCTAGATCTGTCATGCTGATAGAAGTCTCTGGTGGATCAACATAGGTTGCCTTAAACCACTCAACACGATTGGGGTGGGGAACAAATCCTCCCTTAGAACAAATAACTAGTCCTTCACGGTGGGCAATACCTTGGTTGATAACTTGGTGAATAGCTTCTCCAACAACACGTTCACTTCGCTGATGGCGGTAGTTAATAGCAGTATCAACAACATTGATACCATTTGCGATCGCATCAACAATTGCCTGATGCATCAACTGATCAGTTTTTTCATCGACTTTACCTAAATACGTCCCAATGCCGATAGAACTCATCAACAGTTGATTGTATTCTCTAAAGTGAGTAGCTGCACAGTTTTGGTGCTGACGATAATTATCTGTACA
>JAAHHL010000514.1 GCA_010672185.1 Caldora sp. SIO3E6
AACGGCTTGTATTTCACTTAACCGTCAATCGACTCGACCCGGTGCCCAGACAGTTTCTGAGGCTGAAGAACTCCAGCGGGTCTTACCGGTGGTGGAAGCTGTGCGCTCATCATTGAATGTACCGATTTCTGTGGATACTAACAGAGCCTCTGTAGCCCAAAGAGCAGTCGCAGCAGGGGCAGATCTGGTAAATGATATTTCTGGGGGTACTTTTGATCCAGATATGTTACCAGTAGTTGCCCAGTTGCAGGTCCCGATGGTGTTGATGCATATGCGGGGAACACCTCAAACAATGCAAAAACTTACAGACTACCAAGACTTAATTGGTGAAATCTACCGGTTTCTAGAAGGTCAAATTGCTGCGGCTCTCGCTGCGGGAATTGAGCGATCGCAGCTTATTATTGATCCTGGTATTGGTTTTGCCAAAACCTTTGAGCAAAATTTGTCAATTCTCAGACAACTGCCAACCTTTCATTCTCTAGATGTTCCTCTGTTAATTGGAGTATCGCGGAAAAGTTTTATTGGTCACATCCTCAATCAACCTAACCCCAAAAACCGAGTTTGGGGCACTGCTGCTGCTTGCTGTAGCGCGATCGCCGCTGGTGCTGAGATTCTCCGAGTTCACGATGTCCTCGAAATGCGAGATGTTTCCTTGGTTGCCGATGCTATCTGGCGATGAGGAGGAGTGTGGGGAGACAAAGAAGAGTAATTGCACAATTTACTATTGGTTTATACCCCTTCTGAAACTAAAAATTATTCATTCGGGTCTAAATTCCTTGATATGACCAGGCAAACTCATCTTCTTGTTAGACGTGGTATTTTTAACCCTATTGCCTGCATCATCAGACGCCTCTTACTCTATACAGCGCTTTGCGCTCTAAAAAAGTACAGTAGGCAGAAGTCCCCCTTGGAAAGGGGGATTTAGGGGGATCAACAACGCACCACATAACAGAGCAAACTGCTATAATTTACCGGAGTTACCATAGATGACCTTAATCAGAAAACTATTTCCCAGAGCTAACAATCTGCATAAATTTACCCTTAAAATTCTCAAGAGTATCCGCTTTCGCCCCAAATATCTCCTCTGGACTGCTTTATTAAGCCTCACCTTGATCCTCACAACCATGAACCACCTAGCGGCTGCCACGTTTTCCCCTAGAGAATTTCGGGGAGTCTGGGTAGCTTCGGTTCATAATATTGACTGGCCCTCTAAAGCAGGTTTACCTGTCGCACAACAACAAGCAGAATTACTCAACATCCTGGATCGGATGCAGGAACTCAACTTAAATGCATTAGTCTTGCAAGTCCGACCTACAGGAGATGCTTTTTATAATTCCTCCTATGAACCCTGGAGTGGTTGGCTAACCGGAACACAAGGAACTCCACCTCAACCATACTATGACCCCTTAGAGTTTGCGATCGCGGAAAGTCACAAACGGAATATTGAACTCCATGCTTGGTTTAACCCCTATCGCGCTCAACTCAGTGGTAAGGGTTCTTTTGCCCCAAATCATATGGCGGCTAAATATCCTCAATATGCCTATCAATACGGCAATAATGTTTGGATGGACCCAGGGGCAAAAGTAATTCAAGACCAAACCTTCAACACCATTATGGATGTGGTGCGTCGTTATGATGTTGATGCTATTCACTTTGATGATTATTTCTACCCTTACCCTCAAAAAGGTGTAGATTTCCCCGATGCCCAAACCTATGGTGCTTACCAAGCATCCGGCGGTACTCTCTCGGTATCGGATTGGCGACGCCAAAATGTCAATGATTTGGTTGAGCGTCTCTACAACAGTATTCACACAGAAAAACCTTATGTCAAATTTGGTATTAGTCCCTTTGGTATTTATCGTCCTGGAGACCCTCCCACCATTCAAGGGTTTGATCAATATGAAGGGTTATATGCTGATGTCAAATTATGGATGGAAAAAGGTTGGTTAGATTATTTAGCACCCCAACTTTATTGGCGCATTGATCCCCCGGCACAAAGTTATCCAGTGTTGCTGAATTGGTGGCTGCAAAACAACCCACAACATCGTCATATTTATGCCGGAAATGCTTTATATAAATTGCCAAATCCTGATTGGACTGTATCAGAAATGGTAAGACAAGTTGCCATTTCTCGTCAGCCAGAAAGTCACTCTCCTGCACCGGAAGTTCAATCTCTTGAACCAGGAAGTCAATCTCCTGAACTAGAAAATCAATCTCCTGAACTAGGAAAGCAATTTTCTTTAGGCAATATCTTTTTTAGCATGAAGCATTTCCAAAATAATGTAAAAGGGATTAATGATGTGTTCAAAAGTTCCGTTTATCCCACTCCTGCATTACCCCCTACAATGCCCTGGTTAGATGACCAACCACCGGAACCACCTCTAGGGGTACAAGTGAGTTCTGGTGCAATTACTTGGTTTCCTGATTTTACTGGGGATGTTCGTTCTTGGTCACTGTACCGGAAAACTGGTAATCAATGGGATCTGGTGCAAGTATTAAATGCGGCAACTACCACTGCTACAGTTACCCCAGGAACTTATGCTTTGCGGGCAGTTGATCGGTTAGCGAATGAAAGTGTAGAGGAAGTGGTAACGGTGAATTAAAGGGAGCATTGTAGGGGCGGGTTCAATACTGCTCGGTTAAGAGAGTGTGGGAAGTGTGGGGAGTGTGGGAGGTGTGGGAGGAAAGAAAGCGAGGGAGAGGGATTCGAGCTTATCCGAGCAGTATTGGGGGCGGGTTTAGGGACAATTCTTTGCCATTTGACCCGAATATTCCTGGTCATACCCGCCCAACACCATTCTCCGACTTCTCGATTAAGCCCAAAACCCACTGCAAGCAGAAGCCGCAGGCTAGAGCGTCGATTCAAGTGAATTGAGAATTGAGAATTGAGATTTGGGGACGGAAACCGTAGGGGCGCATTGCATGCGCCCTTATTGGATACCCACTTATTGAATACGCCCTTATTACCTACACCTATTGTTCCAATTTATTCCCTTGACTTTCGTGTAAGAAAGTTGATATTCTATTACACAATAGAATAGGTGTGCGCCTGTAAGGTCTGTGGGATGATTACAGGCAAAATAAACGCTCCACAAGTCTTATATAGAGTATTTGATTTACTGTTAAGAACGACACTAATTTCCACAGGTATGGGAAAACAATTGAGGGCACAAGCATTCATTGGTGTCAACTTAAGGTGAAACCCTTATCCCGCCGGTCGTTTAAACGACCGGCTAATAGCTCAAGTCCACTCAAGTGGACTGAAGATTTTTGGGAAGATTGAGTCATCTTTAGATGACTTTGGCTATTAGCAAGGAACTTGAGTTCCTTGCGAGACATCGGTTTTACGTTAAGTTGACACCAATGGCAAGCATTGCGCCCCTACTGGAGATTAATCGCCCTGCTCTCGTGATATCTCAATTTCCGATAAGGATTAGAGGTTATTGAAGGTGAAAGTTATGCGATCGCTTACAGTAAGCCTGTAATTAACCCGATAAACCGGAAGAAGAAGTCGGGGATCTCGAACTGCTCACAAAGTTCGCAGAGAGCAAAGAAAAGAGGGTAAAGAGTTACAAAGTTCACGCCGCCTCACACACTACACGAAAACCGATATTGTTGCTGTGCGAGTTGTCCGGATAAGAGTAGTGGCGACACGCAGAACGGCAGAACTCAGGATTGTGGCTCCAGGAAGCGCTCCTCAGCATTTGATAATCATTATCATTATTGCTATTCCACGCTCTACCATCTGTTGGCGCACCTTGATAGTTATCATGCCAACTGTCTGCACACCACTCCCAAACATTTCCATGCATATCGTATAAACCAAAGGCATTAGCTACTTTGAAATGTCCAACTGGGGTACTTTGCTCCCGATATTTCCCCTCTGGCTCAGAATTGTAAGTTCTAGTACCGTTATAATTAGCTAATGTACTGGTGATTGTCTCTCCAAAATGGAAAGGGGTAGTAGTTCCAGCACGACAAGCATATTCCCATTCCGCCTCGCTTGGTAAACGATAGGTACGTCCAGTTTTTTTGGAAAGTCTGGCACAGAATTCGACAGCATTGTACCAAGAAACTCTTTCTACTGGGAGATTATCACCTTTGAAATAAGATAGCTCAGCCTCCAAGTCTCGATTAATTTTAGGTAAGGCGGCTACTGCCTTCCACTGTGCCTGAGTTACCGAATATTTGCCCATGAAGAAAGGTTGAACAGTTACTCCATGTTGTGGACTTTCCCTGTCTTCTAGTTGCCACTTATCACTAGTTGGTGAACCCATCAAAAATTTGCCACCAGGAATCATCACCATCTCCAGCGTTACCCCACTGCCCAAGCCTTCTACAAAAAATTCTGCTTGACTGTGCTGGCGGTTGATTTCTATACCTTGGGAGTCTACCGTTACTACATCAAAGTCAAAGGGTTGGAGATTTACCCCCTTTATGAATGGCAAAGAGGAATGGTTAAGCTTCAAAACTTGATTAGCAATTACCGTTCCCACAAGCCCTACACTCCCAAAAGCTGTTAATTTAATCAATTGCCGCCTTGTCAAAATCGGCTTTCGTGTTGGAAGTGTTTGCTTCGTTGGAGATGATGTAATAGTTTGTGGCTCTATTCCTGATTCTTGAGGAATTTGAACAAGTTCCGGTTTGATTATCTGTCCATTGATTCTCAAAATCCGTCTCAAAGACTCCAGCGCTTTAGTATCTGCGGGAGACAAAGCCAGCACTCGTATCCATAACTGCTCTGCTAATTGCAAATCTCCTTCAAGCTCAGCACATTGAGCATCCTCTCTCAGGGTAGCGATATCCTGCTCCGTTGCCTGTCTCGGTAACAGAATTAAATTATACTTGCTGACAGGTTCCGCGATCGCATAAGGTGTTTGTCGAGGTTTACCATAATAGTCATTAATCTCACTAACTCGATACCGTAGACGATTGTACAACCGCTCTACAGTTGCACAGTTCCCTTCACCCTGAATTCGCAATGACTCTAGCAAGGCATAGGTAAACGCACCTTGTTGAATCTCTTCAATCTCATAAGATGTTTCCGAGGGGGCACAGGAGGAAATAGTAATTACTCCTTGATGTGTCTCCATTCCTATCCCTAAACCACTTTTGCTTCCTTCATTGCGGCAGGCATCTAACAACAGCACCACATTATCCGCACCACAACGGCGCAATCGCTCAGTTATATAATTGACAGGAATAGCTGTGGCTTCTACGGCTCTGGGGTTAACATCACAAGGCATGAGGTAATCCCGGTCTTGATGCCGAATACCATGACCACTGAAAAAGAACCAAAAGTTATCCCCAGGTTCTAGTTGAGGTTCTTCAAAAAAGTCTAGCAGGAAAGACCACAGATTAGCGTAGGTAGGTTGGGTGCTTTGAGAGGAACCATCAAAAGCGATAAATTCTGGAGAGTTATCTGAGTAGTAGAAAATCTGCTCAAACTTAGCTTCCTGGGCGAAAAAATCCCGCACCAATGACGCATCTCGCTCAGCATACTTGAGCGATCGCAACCTATGATAGTAATTAATGCCAATAACCAGTGCCCAATCAGCCATCCTATTTTAAATCTCTTCTCTCCGTGCCCTCTGTGCCTCTGTGGTTCATACCTTCTAACTCACGGTTCGCTCATTTGAAAAGCGGCCAGCAGAATAAATCGCACACCAAGCTAGTCACGATAAGGCTCAGAGCACGATGAGTCCCCCTATTCAGGGACTAATGAGGGAAGAATGTAAATAGATT
>JAAHHL010000515.1 GCA_010672185.1 Caldora sp. SIO3E6
ACCGGTTCTGGGGATTCTTCTTCCTTCAGTACAGACTGAGGCTTTGGGATTGATTTTTACCAGGTTGCTGAGCCAGAGAAAGCACCGGCACCGGAGAAGGATGAGTAGCTGGTGGTTTTGGTAACTGTTCCGGCACTAGCGTAGGTATCCGTTTTGTAACCAGATGCCTTGGCTACTGCACCGGCACTGGCACTGGCAGTATTGGAAGGATAGTAGTAGTAGTATCCACCTTCGATGTTGTTCTCTTCTTTGACTACTTCTAGATGCTCTAAGTTACGAATAATCATTTCTTTTCTCCTGGCAATTAATTTAGATTTTTTGCTTAACAACTTTATCTAGTTGCTTAACTATTTATACTTTATCCTTTCTCTCTCTACTGATGTTGCCATTTTGGCAGTTTTTCTTTTTTCTAACTTAGTTAAAAAAATACCCCCAACCTATAGTAGGTTGAGGGTCTCTTTTGCTTGACTGAATCTAAGTTACTTATTGATTATTTTCTTAATTTAAAACAGAATTATTGAGATTTTCCTGTCGGGAGCCAAACCATTGCTTAAAAAAGCCACCACATACCTGTGCACTCTGCTCATCAAGCACCTCTAAATGAGCTAAATCAGTAATTTTGCCTAAAGATGAACGTTTAGAAGCACTATCTGCTTTACCTTGCTTTTGTCCACCCTGTTGGCAATGTTGTTTTTGCAATCGGTTGTAGGTGCGGTAGGGAATGTAGTGCATAGGGTTGTGTCCAGCAAAACGCAGCATTAAAACACAAGCCCAGGAATACTTACCATCTAGGATCGCTTCCAGTATTTCGTTCAACTGTTCAGAGCTCATGCCCTGTTGACGGTTGGTATTGGAAGCAGTAAATTGATAAGTCATGGAAATTGCCCTCTGATATCAATGTAGCGGTTTTAAATTTTTTAGATTTCTGTTTCTTTATAGCTAGATTAATGTATTTCTCTAACTAATACAAGTAGTTAATAACTATCTTCATCGAATCTATAAAAAGTAGTGAAGTAGTGATTAATTGTGAAGTTGTCATGAAGTATCTGATTACTTGAAATAACTTTACTTATCTTCACTTGCTCTTTCCTCACTCAAGGAAGCAGGAATTAACTCTTCTTCAACAGAGCAAGTCATTACCTGAACTTGCTTGGTTCTGTTTTTACTTTCTCTAGATTATATGATTGATTACAGTAATACCAGTGGTTAGCAAGCATCTTTACTGAATCTTTAAAAATAGTTAGTGTGTTACTGAGCAATTGTCTTAAATGTATTTTGGCTTAATATTTATTTACAAAAGAAGAAGTTGAGGGTTCTCATAGAGATCAGTCGAATTACTCTATTTCATCAATGTGAACGCTGCCATTCATAGCAGATTAATCGATTATTGCTCCAGATTAATCGGAAAAATCTAAACTTGCGGGAAATTCTGACTCCACCACTCATACCAGGATTCCCAGGCTGCCTCCAAGATACGGTAGGCTTGTTCCGGGGAAGCATCTTGCAGTGGGAGGGACATATAAGTCCACAAACAACGATTGTCCCGCCAAGTTTCCCTACCTAGCAACACGGGAAATAGGCGACTGAGTTGGGTATCGTAAGTATCTTGGTTTTGGCTAAACTGTTCTATGGTAACTGTACTCTCGCCCCGGGGATTAATACAAGCACTCAGATAGGCTCGCTCCTGGTGAGTAAAGAAAACAGAGAAACCTGTACCCTGACGATGAATTATTTTCCCTGAAAGTTCTTCTTCAGGAGGGGATGATTGAATCAATGGATGTTTTTGTATGAACAGATTAACTTCCCCCTGGGTACGCACCACATAACGCATCTCAATATCCAGGAGATAGTCGTTTTGGAGGTATTGATATTGTCTACCTACTAGAAATGTCGAACCAGCCTCTCCATCTGGATTGACAACCTCCAGTGACTTACTCTCCACTGGCTGCCATTGGGGTAACGAAACATCTGGGGGAAAATCAAAGGGAGTCAAGATACCTACCGTTGGCTCCAAGATTGACTTTCCCAGAACAAATACAGCAGCGGCAAAGTTAACAGCTAGTAGTGGTAGTCGGAATTGTTTCGAGTGGTTCATCAGCTTGAGGGTTCTTCAGATTGGTTTTGTCGCAGCATCAAAAAACAGATGAACCCGTAAATTACGACAGCAATGACTCCAAAGATTTGTGAACCGTTGCCCAAATGCCAGTAATCAAAGGCTTGATTGTCGCCAGTGTTGGCTAAATAAGACATCAGGGTAACCCGAAACCCATTGACGATAAGTGCTACCAAGATAGCTGCTACTGGAGCTAAGATTTTTCTCAGTTTGTCGGTAGGGAACATTACTAGGATGAGGATTGATAGTCGCAGTAAAAAGTCCATCCCTCTAGCTCCGGAACAACCTTCGTAGACATTAACTACAGTGTTCGGCAGAATTATATCAGTTTGGTCGAGAGATACTGGAAATCCTAGGAGTCCTAAAGTAAAAGCGGCAAATTTAGCAGTTAATGTAGTTAAGTCCTCTGAGATAGTTAGGGTAGTGAGTTGTTCAAAGAGATAGGATAATGCTCTCTCTCCAGGTAAGGCGAGAACCAACAACAGAATAAATTCCTGCCAATATTGTTTTAGTCCCTTAACACCGGAGGCAATTAAACCCAATCCCAAGCCGCAGATTAACGGGAACAGTTGCAGGAACAAACCACTACTGGATAGCTGGGTTGTCTTAAACAGCATCAAAACTAGAATAACGGAGCCAAAGAGGCTGGAGAAAATTCCACTTTCTAGGTTAAGGTCATCTTTTTTCTCCCAGATTAAGGAGATGATAGCTCCCCAAAAAATGATACTCAGGCTCATCGCCTCAAGATCATCAGCTTTAGAGCTTAAGTAGAAATGAATGGTAACTAGGCAAGCGGCGATACCTAGTAACCAGTATTTAGAGTTGTTGACAAATTTGAGCGCGTGCATTTTATATAACGTCATTATTGAGCGGCAAAGCCACTTCTGACTGTTTTTTTAATGACCCCGACTTCTAACAACAAGATAACTCTAGATTGATCAAGCCGCAATTTGAAAGAGAAGGCAGGAGGCAGGAGGCAGAAGGCAGAAGGCAGAAGGCAGAAGGCAGGAGGCAGGAGGCAGAAGGCAGGAGGCAGGAGGCAGAAGGCAGGAGGCAGGAGGCAGAAGGCAGGAGGCAGTCCCGATGAAAAAATTTTTTCACCACCATACATGAAAATCCTTCTCGACCCGTCTCCGCGTCCCCGCGTCCCCGCGTCTCCGCGTCTATTTTCAGATTAGGAGGGAATAAAGGTTGTACAGTTTGGGATTACAAGCTGATGCCACCCTTTTGTAATTGCTGGAAAGGTTCTAGCAAAATATCCACAATGCGACGGCGACGGATGATAATATCTGCATTAGCAGTCTGACCCGCCTTAAACGGGATGGTTTGACCTTTACCCTCGACATAGTTCTGCTCCAGGCCAACTTCCACCTTATAAACTGAGCCTAGTTGTTGATCCGCTTTGGCATCAGCGGAGACAGAAGTAACTTTACCAGAGACAATGCCGTACTCCTGATAGGGGTAAGCATCAAATTTGACCTGTACCGGCATACCTTTCTTAATAAATCCTGCCTCACTGTTAGGTAATTTAGCCGAAAGCACTAGGGGTACCCCTTGGGGAGCAATTTCGGCAATAGTTTGGCTAGGTTGAACCACTTCACCAATATTGCTGATATTGAGAGAAGAAACTGTGCCATCAACTGGTGCATAGAGATACTTCTGTTGGAGTTTTGCCTGAGCACTAGCCAGCAGCTTTTGGTTATCAGCAATTTTAGCTTTGAGCTGAGTTTGCTCCACCTCCAGTTTCTGGATTTGCTGCTGGCTCTCCAATTGAGTCTGGCGCTGTGCTGCTTGCTTTTGGGCAAGACCTGCTTGAAGTTGCTTAATTTCTGCTAGAGTTTGGTCAAGGTTACCCTGAGTTTGAACCATCGTTGAAGCTTGATCTCGCAAACTCTGTTGAGCCTGAAAGATCTGCTCGTTGGTATTGGTGGCATCTTGCAATTGACCTTGAGTAATCGCACTATGACCAGCACGAATCTCTCGATCAATGCTAAATATGTATTCTTTGGAGATTGCCCCTGCTGTCAAGACTGGTTCTAACTCCTGGCGTCTTTGTTTGAGAGCCTCCAAATCCTGACGTCGCTGAGTAAGTAATTCTTCCGCTGTAGCTGCCAAAGGTTCTAGTCTTTTTAACCGGTTCTGACTAGCAACCTGTGCTGACTGGAGTTGAATTAGTTGTTGTCGTAAAGTCTCTGCTTTCGCATTTGCCTGAGCAATGGTCGCTTGTTGAGCTTGGACATCTGCCTTGGCAATGTGATCACGGGTTTGAGCTTCCAGACGGGTTCTGTCCATCAAAGCTATTTGTTGATTTAGTTGAATTTTGTCTATTTTGATTAGTTGTTCTAAACGCTCCACTTCTGTCGTAGCAAGCTCTGTATTCAACTCTACCAACACTTGCCCTTTTTTCACTGCTTGCCCTTCTTTCACCTGAATACTGGCAACCTTATCCATCTCAATTGGGCTAACTTTATAAACCTGACCTTTGGGCACCAACTTTCCTTGAGAATGACCCACTTCGTCAATTTTGCCTAAGGTAGCCCAAGCGCCAAAAGCCACACAAAAAACTAAGGCTCCTAACATTAGTTTCCCCGGAAGTGCTGGTGGGGGTTGATCAAGTACCGTTTGTAAAGATGTTGACCAGTTGCCAGCATTGGTAGTATCTGTTGGTGGTTTACTGGTGGTAGTGTCTGGAGAGTCTGGAGGAGTCTGGGGAACTGATGGAACTGATGGGATTGATACTGCTGTACCTCCATAGATCAAATCAGCATTAGGCAATGACTCGTATTGGGCTGAAGGCTTCTGAATTCGGAAGGCAGGAGGCAAACTTCCCTTGTGTCGAAGGAAGGAAGCAGAAGGGTTTGTCTTTGTCTTTTCCTCCTTAAAAATAGAATTAGTACCCTGAACAGCAACAACCTCTGATTGCTTAAACAACAATTTCTTAGTAGCTGGTAGATTAAATTTTTCCATGATAGTTACCCTAAAATCAACGTGAGTTCGAGGGTTCAATTAGTGTTACGACCCTCTATTCTCAATTCCCCAATTAAAGCTCCAACTGCTGTTGAGCTAAGTGGTAGTAAAGACCCTGAAGCGCCATTAACTCTTGATGAGTACCCTGCTCTACAAGAATGCCTCGATCTAGAACCAAGATGCCGTCAGCATTGCGTACAGTAGAGAGGCGGTGAGCAATAATGAAAGTAGTGCGATCGCGACTAATCTGAGCGAGATTTTGTTGAAACCGTCGCTCTGACTCCGTATCAAGAGAACTAGTCGCCTCATCAAGAATGAGAATATTCGGATTCCCCAACAAAGCTCTAGCGATCGCAATCCGTTGCCTTTGTCCCCCAGAAAGGTTAGAACCCCGCTCCCCAACTTTTGTGTTGTATCCCAGGGGTAGAGCTTGAATAAAGGGATGAGCTTCTGCCAGTTTGGCAACCTCTGCCACTTGCTCCATTGTATAGTTAGGTCTATACAGGGTGATGTTTTCTAAGATCGTCCCAGAGAATAAGAAACACTCTTGGGGTACAACTCCTAGCTGAGAACGCAGGGACTGGGGAGAGACATGGCAGATATCATGTCCATCGAGGGAGATACGTCCCTTGGTGGGGTGATATA
>JAAHHL010000516.1 GCA_010672185.1 Caldora sp. SIO3E6
CAAGATAAGATTTAAGCTGAGCTTGTAGGTTGGGTTGACGTATGGGATGTCAACCCAACTTACCATTCCCCATTCCCCATTCCCCATTCCCCATTCCCCATCATGTTCACACAATAGGATTATCAACAGTTGCCAGCTGTTGTCCCTGAGTAGCATTAGTTGTCAGTGCATCTTGGTTAGCCCATTGACGATAATCTAATACCAACTGGTGCATCAATTTTCCCTTGATTCTTGCCAAAACACTCTTCAGTAAGCCATTACCAGTAGTTTCCAAAACTGGGGCAGGAGTCAGGGAAAAAGGAAATGGCACATCCACATTCACCTGTAAATCCGCTTTGCCTGTGAGTAGAGTAACTCCCTTTCTACGTATCGGATAAAGTCTGCCTTGGAGTTTGAGGGCAAAGCGTTGATTGATATAGTCCAATCCCTTAATCTCACAACCTACAGAAGTTAGATGAACTGTACCTGCTGCATCTGCCCACACCTGCAAATCCACTATTGGCTGGAAGCTAAGGGACATAAAGTGCAATGGGCGCATTCTGAGTCGAAAACAGTCCTGACTTAGTTGCTTAACCAAACTGGGGTCTGCGATCGCAGATACTAGGCGTTGAGGCTGACGCAAGTAGTGCTGAATGGGTACAGGTTGTTCAAGCACCTTGATTTCTACAGACTGGGAAGCAAAGAACCGGCTAGTCATAAAGATATATGCCGTAAAATATTCTCATTTTTTTAACTATTCTTAATTTTATTAGAAAAATCGCTACAATAATTACGGCTTGTTAAAAAAGTCTCTTAATTCGTGGAACTTAAGGTGAAAAGCACTTGAAGCTGGGGAGCGGAGGAGCTAGGGAGCTGGGGAGCTAGGGAAGAAGAGAGAATTGATAATTTTTGGATACAACGCTCAAGACTCACCGTTCGCTCAAATCAAATGCCTCTAGCCCAATAAATCGCCCAAGAGTGTAGTCTGGGTAAGTAGTTGAGAGATAAGACAGGCTTGACAAATTGAGGGAAACTCACTCGGAAAGAGCCGACGACCTACCAGTAATCATCCATTGGCTTCAACAAATGGGGATTGAAGAATTAATTGACCAAGAGCTACCAGCTCCTCATGGTAATCGGCAGGGATTAAGTTATGGGAAATTAGCACTGTTGTTATTAACCTATATTACTAGTCAAGCCGACCATCGACTCTGTGCGGTTGAACCATGGGTAGTATTACATCATCGCACCTTGGAATGGGCTACCGGTTGGAAAATTGGTTTCAAAGATGCCACTGATGACCGATTAGCTGACTTATTAAAGCTGTTGGGTTCTTCTCAACATCAAGCCATAGAGACCATCTTTACCAAGTTAGGACAGCATCTAATACGTGCTCATGAATTGCCCACTGACCAAGCTCGTAGTGACACCACTAGTTTTTCAGTTTACCATCAACCTCCAGAACAAAGTAATGGAGAATCTTTGCTTAACGCAAGGCTATAGTAAAGACCATCGCCCAGACTTGAGACAATATCGTCAAATGTTGGCGACTTTAGACCCGTTAGCTCTACCTGTATTGGGAGCAACTTTACCAGGTCAAGGAACAGACGAATCTCATTATCTACCTACTTGGATACAGCTCACAGAAATTATTGGACACAAAGAGTTTTTATTCCTAGCGGACTGCAAAGCATCTAGTTGGGTAAATCGAGCTCTGATAGACACCGAAGGAGGGATTTACTGTTTTCCTCTGGCGATGACTAAACCTCGTCCAAAAATCTTATTTGATTGGCTAACCAATCCGCCAACAGAGGTCAGGGAAATTACCACCGAAGATGCTGAAGAAACTGACCCGGCTCTGGGTCAAGGTTTTGAAGTTCCATTAGGCAGTATCTGGTGGGATGGGGATAACCAACAGTGGCATCGCTGGTCAGAAAGATGGTTTGCCGTTTGTTCTTATGCTTTGCGAGAGCGTCAAATTAAAGGACTATTACAACGTCTTGTTAAAGCCGAACTTGCCTTAGAAAAACTGGCTGTACGACCAGGAAAAGATGGTTCTATTTTAGAGAAAAAAGTCAGAGAAATTCTACAACGCTATCGAGTTACTCACTATCTGGTTGGGGAAATCAACTCCAAGATTCACTATGAAAAGGTCTATGAAGGTAGCGGTCGTCCCAATGCTAAAACTCCTTTTCGTCGTGTCCGTCGAACAACCTGGAGCTTAACTTATCATCGTTGTGAGGCAGAAATTGAGACTTTTCAAACTCTAGCTGGTTGGCGATTGTATGTGACCAATGCGTCGGAGGAAAGACTAAGTTTAGAAAAGGCAGTTTTTGCTTATCGCGAACAATGGCAACCAGAGCGAGGTTTTCATCGTTTCAAACGGGGTCGCTTGCCCGCTTTACCTGTCTACTTTCAAGATGAACAAAAAATTCGAGGATTAATGTTTTTGTTGACAATTGCCCTGCAAGTGTTCACCTTAATGGAATATGTCGTTCGCCGTCAGTTAGCTGCTCAAAAACAGTCTCTGGCTGGTCTCTATGAAGGCAATCCTAAACGCACCACCCAGCGTCCGACCGCAGAACGATTGTTAGCAGCTTTTCGTGAAATTACTCTCTATTTTCATCGAGATGGCTCCACTGAAATTACTCCTCTCAATGCTCTCCAGAAAAGGATTTTAAATCTCATGAAAATTTCTCAATCTATCTATATTCTTCCCCCTTTAGTTCTGGAGTTTAGACTAAGATAAAATAGCCCAGTCTTCTTTTTGGGCTGATAGTTGAGTAAATTGAGAGATAAATTTAGTCTAAGTCTTCTTATTTTTAGTTTTTTTATAGGTACTTAAGGGAGTTACTCAAAATTTAGGCTTTTTAAATTTTCTCCCTTTTTACTTTTCCGTTTTTGTGAATATTTGTAACTGATAAGACTCTCTTCAAGTGACTCACTCCAGCCTACAACTGGGAAAGATTGGGCGGCGCAGCGGAGGTTGAGGCGCTCCCTTACTGCGTCTCGCCACCTTTTACTATATCTGGACTGGGGAGTGCTTCAACCCGCCCAATAAGCGCGCAGCGTTTCCCAGTGGCCGCATTTAATCGAGGATTAGCGCTCGATGCCAGCTCGTGCTGTTAGCGCCGCCTCTCCTAGAGTAAGCAATTGCACGCACTCTTGGAACACCATCGACCAAATTGAGCGATTTTTTATCTTGCGGACTATCAGACTTTGGAGCCTCGCACCCGTAACTAGTCTAAACTCCAGATCTGACCTAGAAGCACAGTATTGCAATGGTTACACGATCGCATGGCAGGATTCGCGATTAACACTCGCGAAATATTCTGTCTTTTTTCCCCAAATCCCAACTTATAAAAGCCCCTTGACAACTGCCATACAGCCAAAACTAGTCACCAATGGTAGGTCATCAGCTCTTTCTGAGTTAGTTTACCTCAATTTTTCAAGTCTGTCTCATCTCTCAACTACTTACCCAGACTACACTCTTGGGTGATTTATTGGGCTAGAGGCATTTGATTTGAGCGAACGGTGAGTATGGACTTTTAACCAATAAAGAACTCTGTTCCTTCCTCCGAAGTTTTGCTGAAGGTAATCATCAATCCTTTTGCCTGGTGACTAGTCGTGCTCCTCTACTGGATTTACTTGACTATACTACTTACACTGAGCGGGAAGTTAACCCTTTAAGTATTGAACAAGGAAGCACTTTACTCAAACGACTGGGAGTTAAAGGTAAAAATGCCGAATTAGAGCAAGTGGTGAAGGATTGGGGAGGTTATGCCCTAATGTTGAGCCTGATTGCTGCTTATTTAAATAAGAGAGGTGGTGCGGTTAAACGTATTAGGGAAATTCCTCCACCGGCAACGAATGAGTCTCTTGAGGAGCGAGTTCAAACCATACTTGGTTATTATGACAAAAACCTGAAAGAGGCGGAACGGGAAATGCTCACGGTGCTGAGTGCTTTTCGATTACCGGTACCTTTAGAAGAAGATATCTTCCGTCGAGTCATCTTTGAAGGGGGAACGGGTACTCCCTGGATACCCAAACCGCTGAGATATGATTGGCTAGACCGGCTTATTGAATTATTTTATAAGTTATGCGATCGCATCTTCAAACGAGAACTTAGTGAATCCCCTAGACTAGACCGCAAACTCCAAGCACCGGTTAATACGCTGAACCATAAAGTATTTAAGGCGATGATTACTCGGTTAATCAAAACCAGAGTGCTGCGCAAAGATAGCAAAACTGTTGCTTATTATAGTCTTCAGCCTCTGATTCGGGCTCATTATTTAGAGGAATTTAAAACAAGTTCTGATTGGTTCCGACAAACTCATCAACGGATTGCCGATTACTACCTACAGATTGCTGGACCGATACCGGAACAGCCGAGAATAGAAAATATTTTACCTGCTGTTGAAGGAGTTTATCACCTTTGTCAGGCACGGGAATTTGATCAGGCTTTTGGTATTTTTTGTGAGCGTTTTATTGATAATGAGCATTTCCTATTGAGCAATAAGTTAGATGCCG
Source organism: Caldora sp. SIO3E6 (assembly GCA_010672185.1). GTDB lineage: Bacteria > Cyanobacteriota > Cyanobacteriia > Cyanobacteriales > Coleofasciculaceae > Caldora. Next base: position 4,510 of record JAAHHL010000516.1, read on the forward strand.
AGGATATCTGTATTGACTTACTCTTTGAGTTTATCCACGATCGAGACTTTACCCAAGATCCGCAGGTTACAGAGACTATAGCACAAGCTATTGTAAGGCGATCTAGAAGCAGCAGGTCAAAGTTTTCAAATTGCTGAAGATTTACTTCATCAGGCTCGACCAGATTTGTTATATATGTATTCTAACTGAGGAACTTACTATACTGATTATCTCAGAAGGCTCAAACAACGCTGGGCTGTAAAATATATGCAGGATGTGGAAACTGCCCAGACAGACTTAACCGAAGCACTAGATTATGCTTTATCTGGTGGTTACCGTCTTGATGAAGCAGATATCCGAGTTAGTTTAGCTTGGATGTACTATAGCAGAGGTGAGGCCAAAAGAGCTAAAGAAGAAGCGGAACGAGCAAGGCTGATGAGTGAAGAGATGGAATATCATTGGGGTCAAGTTGATGCGATGGAAGTGTTGGATAAAGTGGAATTGTCAGGATGCCAGTAGAGAATTTAAGACAGGCTGGAAGCCTGTTCCACGGGGATCTCATTTATAAAAAAAGAGAGTTGATATAAAATCCGGCTAAACACTTATCGTATCCTTTCACCTTGCAACCTTGCTTCTTTCCTTCTGCCCTCTGCCTTGTTGCAGCCAAAATGTAAGTATTCAAGCGAACTTGGTATAAGACAGGCTGGAAGCCTGTTCCACGGAGAGTTAATTCTCTTTAGCTTGTGTCGTATAAGACAGGCTGGAAGCCTGTTCCACGGAGAGTTAATTCTCTTTAGCTTGTGTCATGTCTTTCTTAAGCCACTATATATGTGCGCACATTTTCTCATTATGAAATGGTATCAAACAATAATAACAAAGTCAACTGAATTATGATGCAAACTCAACAACAATTGCCAGTACTTCTGTGGAACTGGCATCTTGCCAGTACAGAGATTAAGCCATTTGCTCCCAATATTTGCAACCAATCCTCAATTCTCGATTCCTCTGGTTATCGCTTGGGCGGGTTTTGTCTTAAGACTTTCACTAAATGCGTTAACGGCAACCCTAAACCATTGGTGTCAACTTAAGCTTAGACATAGCTGACTAGCTGGATTCCCTAACTCACCTTGGATTCAAATCCAAGGCTAATAGCTCAAGTCCATTAAAATGGACTAAATTCTTCGGCTTCACCTTAAGTTTAGTCATCTTTAGATGACTTGAGCTATTAGCCTGGA
>JAAHHL010000517.1 GCA_010672185.1 Caldora sp. SIO3E6
CGACGAAGCTCAACAACCGGAAAATGCTTTGAGAGTTAAGCAAAAGTTGGAGACAAATTACATCGAGCAAGAAAACCTGTTTCCCTTACCAGCACTACAGATTGCTATTGCCTCTGACTACGAAGCCTTAAACCAACTAGATCAAGCAAAGGAAAAGTATCAGCAAGCTTATCTGCTAGCCTTTTCTTTACAAGAATTTTCCCTTGCCAGCGATGCTCTACACAAGTTAGCAACCCTATATCGCTCTAATAACCAACCCAATATAGCTTTGCAAATTTATCAGCAACTTCTTCTGGTTGAGCAGCAGTCTTTCAATAAATATGGCTTGATGACTACTTATGATCAAATAGGTCAAATTTATCTAGAACAGAACAACTATGCTCAAGCTGTGGCGGCTTTCCAACAAGGATTAAGACTGGCACAGTTATTGGACTATAATATTATCTATTTTGTCACTAAAATTCAAGAAACAACTCAACTGAGTTCTCAGTAAAAGGGATACTCAGTTGAGTTTGCTGTATAAGTAATAAGTAATAAGTAATAAGTAATAATCAGTAGTAGGACTTCAGTCCAACAAGAAACAAGTCAGCTTTCCTGAGAACCTTCTGCCTTCTGCCTCCTGCCTTCTGCCTCCTGCCTTTTAGCATCATATCAATAATAAAATTTGATAAATTGAGCCCCAAATCGTATTGACATAAGTTGCAACCCATGCAAATACTAAGAAAACGTTGGCCATTTTCACCTTAAGGCTTGAGTAGCAAATAATGAGTTCATCTCTAATTAGTGATAAACCTTCCTCGAAAGTGACTTTCCCGAATAAGAATAACTTCAGGAAAACATTGAATGAAAGAGTAAAAAAATATTTTCAGGAAAACGACATTAAGCCTCAAAATAATCCGGCGATGTATCTTAAAACTGCAATAATTTTAACCTGGATCTTTGGCGCTTGGGCGTTTGTTCTGTTCGGGCCAACAATTATGTGGCTCAAAGTCTTAGGCTGTATAGTCTTGGGTTTAGGAATAGGTGGTGGCGGTATGAGTGTTGCTCATGATGCGAATCATGGCAGTTATTCAACTAATTCTCGTATCAATAAGCTATTGGGTCTGACTCATGATTTCCTTGGGGTATCAAGTTATTTGTGGAGATATCGCCATAATTTTCTTCATCATACCTATACAAATCTTGATGGTCATGATGTGGAAATTGACGGTAGTGGTGTAATCAGAATGTTCCCCAAGATGGAACACAAATGGTATCATCAATTCCAACATTTATTTATTTGGTTTATCTATCCCATCATCCCCTTCTACTGGTCTATCAATGAGATGAAATTAATGGCATCATCTCAAGGTAAGTACCTTAATTATAGCATTCCCAAGCTCAAAACCTCAGAATTGATTACTTTCTGGGGAATGAAATTACTCAACTTTGTCTTTTTTGTAGCTATTCCTCTAGCTGTGGGATATACGATTTGGCAAACTCTCCTAGGAGTAATGATTACCTTCATGATTTACGGATTCGTAGTCTGTGAAGTATTTATGTTAGCTCATGTCCTAGAAGCTACAGAGTTTCCAGAAGTAGAGCCAGAGTCGAATAGTATTAACGATGAATGGGCAATTTTTCAAATTAAGACCACAGCAGATTTTGCTCCTAAAAATCCGATACTAAACTGGTATATCGGGGGTCTCAACTACCAAACAGTTCATCATCTCTTTCCCCATATCTGTCATATTCACTATCCCAAGATAGCGCCAATTTTAACAGAAGTTTGTGAAGAGTTTGGGGTGAAGTACAATGTTTATCCTACCTTCAGGGAAGCGATCGCGTCTAATTACCGTTGGCTCAAACTAATGGGAACAGCATCTAATGCCTAGGAGCTTATTTTCTTTCCTAGGGTAGGTTTTATTAATAGCACTTGCCCGTTGAGATACCCGACTTCTTCAAGAAGTCGGGTATCTGGGAGTGATCGCTCGATCTCTATTGCTATATAATAGCATTATATTAACAGGTAAAAATGTGATGAAAAACCAAGTCATAGATGTGAGCGGACTAAGTCCGAGACAGATAGCAATAATTGAAGAAATTGTTACTACTTTTAAGTTGGTTTCTCAACCGAATAATTTATCTCCAAAAATACTGAAAATTGACCATTCGGGAAACTCTTTGAATCTGGCAGAGAGAATCAAACAACGCTTTACTCATTTAGACAATGTAGAAATTTCCCCAATTACCAGAGATAGAATGCGAACTCCTCCTCAATTTGATTAATGATAATTTTAGATACTAATGTTATTTCAGAATTAATGAAAAAAGTAGGTTTCATCCATAGCATTTGCCTGTTGAGATACCCGACTTCTTCAAGAAGTCGGGTATCTGGGAGTGCTCACGATCGCTTTTCAATCAGTGAGGTTTTGGAACATGCGATCGCCTTTACCCTCATTTTACCATCCTACTCTTTGCCAAATACTTCAGATACTTTTAAGTGCAGTGCCCTAAATCCGGGAGACAGCAATACATCATCATTGCTAAAACTACCCACTTCTACATAACTGTTTCCCCTCAGTTCTAAAATCAGGATGGTTTTAGTTTGGGGGTCAACAATCCAGTATTCAGGAATACCACAATCTTGATATTGCATTCTCTTAGCGATGTAGTCCCTATCTCTTTGTATCTCTCCAGGACTAACTACTTCAACCACTAATAAAGGAAGTGCCATAGAAAGGCGAATGGTATTGCGCTTGGATAATTGCTGAATATGTTCTTCTCGAATGATGGTTAAGTCAGGATAGCGGTTTTTGGGTTCACCTCTGACTTCTAATTCTAGTCCATGTCCTCGTACTCTACGATGTCCGACAAGTGAAGCAAACTTAAGCAGCAGAAAATTAGCAATTTCAATATTAAATCCTGATTCTGGCGGCATTTCAATCAATTCCCCATTAAATAACTCGTAGAGTTGTTCCGAATTGTCATTGTATGATAGATACTCTTCAAAGGTTTCAAATCGAGGTTTGACGCTTAACATAGGTTTTAGGATAGGTGGTTGTTGAGATACTCGATTTCTTGAAAAAGTCGGGTATCTATGCTTTATAGTTTATTTCTTTAGCCACAATAACACCCCGGCACTCTGCAAACCCCACTCTCACGAATCCTGTCTTCTGGCAATATCCCCGCATAATCACCTCATCTCCACCAACCAAAAACGATCAATTGTTCTAATTAACCGTTACTCAGGTTCCTGCAAGGGTAATTGCCTCAATCTGTGTCCACCTGGTTCTACAACGACAAATGCTCTTGCCAGCTCTATTTCTGAGTAAGTGTGTAAAATGCGTGTCAGTTCTTTATGAACTGCATTCACCGTAGAAGGTAAAATTCTCAGATAAATCACTCCAGTTCCAATTGCTCTGACAAAAACGAGATTGCCGTAGTCTCTGTCTCGCGTTATAAGAAGTCGTTTCTGCTCTTGTGCTACCCTAAGTATTTCTTCATCACTTGCTTGAGAAAGTCCCATCTCGGCAGCAAGAACCAGGTCATGTCCAGCATTAACCAAAAATCTTGTTGTTACAGCATACACATCTTGGTCAAGTAAAAATTTCATAGCTAAACTGGCATAAGGCGAATGTCTTCAGCCGCCACTAACGCAATAGCATATCGCAAGCAAGCACGAATATCTTCAACTTGTAGATCCGGGTAGTAATCCTGAATAATTGCATCAAAAGAGAGTCCTTCATTAAGTAATTCCAGAATACTCTGTACTGTGATGCGTGTACCTGCGATGCAAGGCTTACCGAAGTGAATTTGATGGTTAACTGAGATTCTGTCCATAGCAGACAAAACTTTAAAATAGGGGTTACTCAATTCTAGAGCGTCGATTCAGAAAATTTAAAGCTGAAATTGATTTTCATTCATTTGCTCTGGAAGCCTCCATTAGATCAATCAGTTTCTCAGTAATGGGTAATAAAGTTCCCCTCGACCACCAATACTACCAGCACGAATGCCCGCAACTTGACCAGTACCGATAAAGTAATCAACACGACCAGTACCCTTAATCGCACTGCCGGTATCTTGGTCTAGCACATAGCGACTGACTTTACGGTATTCTAGTTGACCATTATTCAAAAAAGGAACGGGGGCATGAATCAGCGCCAGGGCTCCTGGAGGCATTAGGGATTTATCGGTGGCAATGGATCGTTCCGCAGTCAAAGGAACCTGGAGACTACCACTAGCAGGCTGTCCGTAAGTTTCCTTAAAGAAAATAAAGCGTTTATTCCGAGGCAAATATTGACTCATCAAATTTGGGTTTCTGCGGAAATAGTTGCTCATCACCGGTAGAGTCATACCATCTAGAGGCAATCTACCATCTCTGGCAAGTTCTCGACCAACACTGTTATAGGGGTAATTGGTACTGGCTGCGTAGCCAACAGTTACCATCCTCCCATTAGGTAAGCGGAGTTGAGAAGAACCTTGGATGTGAACCAGAAAAGCCTCGAAGCGATCGCGCAACCAGAACAATTCATGACCTCGTAGGGGACTGCTGAGCCCCATTCCATCTGCTCCTTCTAGTTGAGCGCGAGTGGGGTGAGGCTTTCGCCAACTGGCTAAGTTAGCGGGTTTTCGATAAATAGGATAGCGATATTCTGCACTTGGCCTCCGACTAGCGGCATAAATTGGCTCAAAGTAGCCGGTGAAATAGACTGTACCCCGACCATCGTTACCAACTGACTTATAGAAAACAAACTCGCGATTGATCGCTGCTTGCAATTCTACTGGGGAATTCACTGTCAGTAACAGTTCGCGGAAACGAAGTAGGGAGCGTCGGACACGAGTTAGGGTTATCCCTCTAGTGGGATACTTTTGATAAGCTCGGACTGCTGCTGCTGTATTAAGGTAGCGTAGGCTATTGTCTATCGATCTTAGTAGTGCCCCACGGTCTCCCTGTTGTCCTAAGTTTCCCCACAGCTGTTCATCAAAACCCAAGGAATTGGTTTTTGCCTGAGTAGAACTCGGACTTACTGGTTGGAGTGCTACACGAGCCTGGGTAGAAGGGCTAGCAGTCAAAATTGCTATGGCTAAACTCAAGGAGAGCCAAGTAAATCCTTTTCTCATACTCAACAAAAAAAGTCAAATAATCTCCAGAAGTTTTTCCCACAGAAGGATAATAGCGCCAAAAGAGTGCTTTTCAGCTTCCCCAACAAATTTCCTTTCCTCCTAATCTAAAAATAGACGCACCGGACGCACCGGACGCACCGGACGCGGAGACAAATAAATTTTCATCTGTCGTTGTGAGGTGAAAGTTCATTGGAGTCTGACTTGAAAGAGACGCACCGGACGCGGAGACGGGTCGAGAGGGATTTTCATGCATGGTGGGGTGGTGAAAAAATTTTTTCATCGGGACTGCCTCCTGCCTCCTGCCTCCTGCCTCCTGCCTTTTTTCACCAACAATTCTAAAAACGCTCGACACTACCAGAGAAGATAGGTTCAACACGAATAGCATTGACACTGGAAGGACGTACCACCATGTACTCGTTCTTGACATTTTTCATCGGTACGCTGATAAAGTCCTGGGAGGTAGCTTTGGGCATTAGTTCACCGCTGTACCACTTCTGAAACTCTTGAATGGTCGTAAAACGCACCTCTTCCCGGTGTCCACCGGACAACAGGATGTGTACAGCGTATTCATCTGGGGTTCTTGGCATGAAAAATAATCCTTAGTCCA
>JAAHHL010000518.1 GCA_010672185.1 Caldora sp. SIO3E6
GGAGGCAGGAGGCAGGAGGCAGAAGGCAGGAGGCAGGAGTCAGGAGTCAGGAGGCAGGAGGCAGGAGGCAGGAGGCAGAACCCACCCCTAACCCCTCCAAGGAGGGGAACAGGAGGAGCCAAGGGAAGCTGACTTGTTTCTTCTCTTCTTTTTCGACGTGGAATTTTATCCTATTCCCCATTCCCTATTCCCTGGGTTGTCAGATGTTTGTTACTTCAAAACAGGAGACAAATTATGTCAGCTGAACTGCAAGCCAAACAAAAGAGTCTTTATGAAGCCGACTTTGTGCGTTGGATTGAGACTACAGTGGAACAATTGCGTACTCAAAACTACACTTCCGTAGATTGGACTAACTTGATCGAAGAAATTGAAGATATGTCAAGAAGGGAGCGGAAAAGTCTTAAAAGCAATCTCGTGGTAATTCTGCTTCATCTTCTGAAATGGCAATATCAACCAGAATGCCGTAGTGGTAGTTGGCGAGTCAGTATTCGGGAACATCGTAGACGTGTTAATGATGATTTGCAAGATTCACCGAGCTTAGTAAACTATTTTCAGGAGGTATTAGCTGAATGTTATGTAAATGCCTGCAAACAGGCAGCAGATGAAACAGGTTTACCCTTGGAGATATTTCCTTTAAATTGCCCTTACACACCTGAGCAATTGTTGAATTCTGAATATTTACCAGATTAAAATATTGGTAGGCATTTTAATTATTTATTTTACCTGAAAATTTAGTGCAATTCAATCCGTATTTCTAGGACGGGTTTCAATACTGCTCGGATAAGCTCGAATCCCTCTCCCTCAGCTTTCCTACTTCCCACACTCCCCACACTCCCCACACTCCCCACACTCTCCTAACCGAGCAGTATTGGGACGGAGTTTCAACCCATTTCTTCGATAACCAACAATGAAATTACCTCGCCTGTTGTCGCTTTTCACTCTAGTCTTTTCCCTATTATCTGTTACTGAAGCTGTAGCTCAGGTGAAGACTGATAATACTCTGGGCAATGAAAATTCAGTAGTTGTACCTATTGATCAACTTAATCAGCGGATTGATGGTGGCGCAACGAGGGGAGCCAATTTATTCCACAGTTTTCTAGAGTTTAATGTTGGTGCAGGTAGGGGAGTTTATTTTGCTAATCCTGCTGGTATCGAAAATATCCTCTCCCGTATCACTGGTAACAAGCCTTCTCGAATTTTCGGTACGTTGGGAGTGTTGGGTGATGCTAACTTGTTTTTGCTCAATCCCAATGGGATTTTCTTTGGCGAGAATGCCAGCTTGGATATTAATGGCTCATTTTTGGCTACTACTGCTGATGGGATTAATCTGGGAAATCAGGGATATTTTAGTGCCTCTGAGCCCCAAACTAGTAATTTACTGGCAGTTGAGCCAGGAGCGCTGTTTTTTAATCAGGTAGCAAACCAGCCAGGGGAGATTAGGAGTCAAGGTAATTTAACAACTGGAGGTAATTTTACCCTCTGGGCTGACAACCTTGACTTAAAAGGTCAGTTGCAGGCTGGGGGAGATTTGACCTTGCAGGCTCAAGATAAAATTAAGGCTCAAGATAATGTAGCTAATCCTTTTATTGCTCAGGCAGGAAACCAACTGTTAGTCCAGGGAAATGAAAAAGTCGAGATCCTGGCTTTTAATCATCCCGATAGTGGCTTGTTTTCTGGTGGGGATATGACTTTGCGTTCTGCAAATAGGGTTGGGGGTGATACTCGTTATACATCTGGTGGTAACTTTACCATTGAGCAGTTAGATGGAAGTTTAGGGGATCTGTTTAGTCCCAAGGATCCGATTGTGCGTGCTGGGGGAGATGTCAGTTTCAACAGTTATACCGGAGCCTCCCTACATATTTTGGCTGGAGGAAGTGTAACTATTCCTGGCAATATTAGGATTACAGGAACAGACACTGTAGACAATTCGATTCAGGAAAATGTCACCCTCTCTAAAGAGATAGTTGTTGATCTTGACGGTAACACTCAGCCCATTGTCGCTAATATTGATGGTAGTATTGAGCCAACGGTGGACATTAGAGCCGGAACTACGGCCTTTGGCACAGCAGGAATTACCGGTAACCCTGGTGGCTTCTCTGCAATTCCTGGTACTGGTGGTACTGGTACGAGTGCTGACATCACCATCGGTAGCATTATTAATGAAGGTGGATTGGTATTTCTAACCAATCAGTATGTTCCCAACACTGCCTTACCTGCTGGAACAATTCAAGTTGGTGACATTAATACCAGCGATAGGATGGAGGCTGGTGGTAATATTTATATTGACTCTCGTGGTAGTATTCAACTCAATAGTAATCTTAACTCTTCTGCTCGACGGGACGGCAATGCAGGAGATATAGTCTTGTTTGCTGACGAAGAAATTGCGATCGCTAATAGCAGAATTGCCAGTGATTCCAGAAATGGGTTTGCTGGATTGATTGAAGTACAGGCTGGTAATTCCGTGGAGATTACCGCTAGTACTCTCACGTCGGAGAGCATCGGCTCTGATACTTCTGGAGACGGTGGTGCCATCAGAATTACTGCTAAGACTGGCTCTATTGCTCTTGAGAATGGAACAAGGTTGAATACTAGTGCTAGAGGTAATGGATTTGCCGGGGGTATCATTCTCAATGCTGGCAATGAGATTTCCCTAACTAATAACAGCAGTATTATCAGCAATGCCGACAATGGCTTTGCTGGGTTGATTAATTTACAGGCTGCTAACGATATCAATCTCGGTAATAGCCAGATTAAAGCTGAGAGCAGTGGGACTGACTCTTCTGGCAGTGGTGGTGAGATTAGGATTGCTTCTGAGGCTGGCTCGATTTCCCTCGACGAAGTGCAACTCAACACTAGAACTACAGGTGATGGTTTTGCAGGGAATATCAGTCTCAATGCTGGCAATGAGATTTCCCTAATTAATAACTCCCAAATTATCAGTGATGCCAACAATGGCTTCGCTGGGTTGATTAATTTACAGGCTACTAACGATATCAATTTCAGTACTGGCGAAATTAAAGCAACGAGTAGAGGAAATGACACTGCTGGCAGTAGTGGTTTTGGTTTTATCAAGCTCAAGAGTGAGACTGGCTCGATTGCTCTTGATAATGGAGCACAGCTGAATACTAGTGCTCGAGGTAACGGATTTGCTGGGGATATCACTCTGGATGCAGGCAATCAAATTACCCTTGCCAATAATAGTGAAATCAAAAGTAACGCTAACATTGGGCTGGGCACTATTCGTCTAGAGGCTAATAATGATATCAATGTCAGTAATAGCGATATCAAGGCGGAAAGTGGAGGCAGTGACGATTTCGGAGTTGGCGGTTCTATCAACATAACGGCTAAGACTGGTTCAATTGCGATCAATGAAGGAGCACAACTGAATACTAGTGCTCGGGGTAACGGATTTGCCGGGAATATTGCTCTGAATGCAGGAAATCAAATTACCCTTGCCAGTAACAGTGAAATTAGAAGTAATGCCGACAATGGGGTAGCCGGAACAATTAATCTACAGGCAAATAACTCTGTAAATATCACTAATGGTGAAATTCAAGCACAGAGTAAGGGAAGTGATACCCTTGGAGGTGGTTCTATTGAGATTACTGCCGAGACTGGCTCGATTGCTCTCAATGAAGGAGCCAGGCTCAATACTAGTGCTACAGGTAATGGATTTGCTGGGAATATTGCTCTGAATGCAGGAAATCAAATTACCCTTGCTAGTGACAGTGAAATTAGAAGTAATGCCGACAATGGGGTAGCCGGAACAATTAATCTACAGGCAAATAACTCTGTAAATATCACCAATGGTGAAGTTCAAGCGGAGAGCCAGGGAAGTGACACTATTGGAGGTGGTTCTATTGAGATTACTGCCGAGACTGACTCGATTTCCCTCAATGACGGAGCCAAGCTCAATACTAGTGCTACAGGGGATGGATTTGCTGGGAATATAGATCTCAATGCAGGCAATCAAATTACCCTTGCCAGTAACAGTGAAATCAGAAGTAATGCCGACAATGGAGAAGCTGGAAAAATTAATCTACTTGCTAATAATGATATCAATGTTACCAACGGTGAAATTCAAGCACAGAGCAAGGGAAGTAACAATGCTGGAGGTGGTTTTGGTTCTATCAACGTAACTACCGAAAATGGCTCAATTGCTCTCAGTGACGGAGCCAGACTCAATACTAGTGCTACAGGGGACGGATTTGCTGGGGATATCACTCTCAATGCAGGCAATCAAATTACCCTTACCAGTGACAGTGAAATCAGAAGTAATGCCGACAATGGGGTAGCTGGAGAGATTGAGCTACAGGCTAATAATTCTGTTGAGGTGATCAATAGTAAACTTAGAGCTGAGAGTGAGGGAGCTGATAATTTTGGAGTTGGTGGTTTTATCGAGATTACTGCTAAAACTAGCTCAATTTCTCTTGATGGAGCTACATTGAGTACCACTGCCACAGGTTCCGGAGTAGCAGGATTTATTAGACTCGATTCTGGCAACCAGATTATTACTAATAACAGTAAGATTCAAAGTAATGCCGCCAATGGCTTAGCTGGAGCGATTGATTTGCAAGCTGATAGTTCAGTCTTCCTAACTAGTACTCAAATAACTGCCGACAGTGAACCTGTGAGTGGAGGTATATTAATCAATGGAGAACAAGGGGATGGTGGTGATATTGGCATCAGCAGTTGGTCTCTAGTAATGACTGATAGCGCTATATCTTCTAATTCTAGAGGAGATGGAGATGCCGGTAATATTACCCTCAACATCATCGACAACCTGCACCTCGATAACAGTCAAGTTACTGCTGACTCCACCCAAGCGGGAGGAGGTGACATCAATATAACTGCCTATGATAGCCGTTTGCGTAATGGCAGTTTGATTAGCAGTAGTGTGGCTAATGGTGACGGTGGTGGTGGCGACATTAATATTACTTCTCCTCTTTTCCTGGCTCTGGAAGATAGTGACATCCTCGCCAATGCCAATCAAGGAGCAGGAGGCAATATTAATATTAACTCTGAAGCCTTCCTAGCTGACTTGTTTGGCAGCGGTAATGCGGTGGCAGTCGGTAGTAACCCCGGTGACTTTAACCAATTTCGCGGTAATGATAGAGTAGATATCTCTGCTTCTTCCCAAGTAGCAGGACTCAGTGGACAAGTCAGTTTCCCTGATTTCAGTTTCCTGCAATATTCCCTCTCCCAACTCTCCGCTAACTTCGTTAATCCGGAGCAAGCGATCGCTGGTAGCTGTTTAGCACGTCGCAATACCCAGCAAGGCAGCTTTACTGTCACTGGTACAGGCGGTTTACCTCCTACTCCCAACAATACCTTCAGCAGTCAGTATCGCCTCAGGGGAGTACAACCAGTGGGTGAAGGAACTGTGAGTCATACTCCGGTACAACCAACAGCAGCCATTCCCCATTGGCAATTAGGTGATTCTGTGATTGAAGCCCAAGGTCTAATCGCCACAGCCGATGGTAGGATTGTCTTGGGTAATGAGCCACAATTAGCGACAATGGTTAGTGTTGAAGATGTGCTTTGCGAGCAACAACCTCACTAGGGTGTGGGGTTAGGTAGCGCTTGCTGAATAAGTGTGGAAGCCATGCCAGACAAGCTTTTCAATCGTTTTCAGTCTCGCAAAGTGCAAGGAAATGGTATTTTTTAGTTCAAAAACCTTGCACTTTTACCAGAAAATTCCTCCTGAACTC